>NZ_JASGDK010000194.1:0-46087 GCF_047607245.1 Desulfovibrio sp. | reverse complement strand
GGCAGCTCCATCGCGTCGCGCCGCGTTTCGAGAATCACATTATAGCCATGCTTTATTCCCGACCTGGCCGCAACTTCTTCATTAATCTCCACAAAAGCAGCCGGATTGGCCTTTTGCAGTTCGGGCACCTTTCCCGTCATTGTGGCTGTATGCCAATGGTCGATAACGCGCATGGATGTGAGGTACAGGGGATAATCGGCATCTGGCTCTTCCGCCGCGCCCTTGGCCGGGCGCATCCAGATCACGGCCTTGCCGTCCGGTTTGCCATAAAAGAAGAAACGGTCCGGGTGGTCTGCCGGAACACACGGGTCTTGCCCGCGCACATAACGAAGGGACGTTCCGGGGTGATCTTCACTGGGGCAGGGCCAGAGGATGCCAGATTCCTTGCGCAGGCGGTCTCTTGTCATGCCCGAGAAGTCATATGTGGTTCCCTTGCCGACCATCCGCCACTCATTCCATACGTCTTCGGCATTATTGAAATTGACGAGCTTGGGGTCCACACCCGCACGCTTGGCGAACTCCACAAGGGTGTTGACCGTGGGGCGGCACTGGGCCGGAGGTTCCACAGCCTTTTCGGTGAGAGAATAACGGCGCTCGCCGCAACCGTACACGCCATCACGCTCACACCAGAAAGCCGGGGCAAGCACCAGATCCGCATACTCCAGCGTGACCGCGTCAGGAAAAGCCTCAATGCAGACAATGAAAGACTCGGGGTTCGACATGGCCTTGTGAACCTTGTTCAGGTTGGGCAAGGTGTGGGCCGGGTTCGTCTCGCATATAATCATGCACTTCACGTCGCCCTTGCCAAGGGCCTCAAACATGGCCACCGTATGATACCCCGGTTCGGCGGCTATACGACCTTCAGGCAAACCCCACAGTTTTTCCATTTCCGCCCGGTGCTTGGGATTGGGAATGGCGCGTCCGGCGGGCAGCAGATGCGAAAGTACGCCGCCATCGCGAACGCCGCCGCAGGCGTTGGGTTGGCCTGTAAGTGAAAACGACGTGGCCCCAGGACGGCATATCTGTCCGGTAAGCAGGTGCAGATTGTGGATGAGGTTGTTGGCAAAAACACCCTGCACCCGCTGGTTGATGCCCATGCACCAAAGGCTCATGGTTGCGCCTGATTCCGCAAAGGCGCGGGCAGCCCCATATATCTGCTCAACAGGCACACGGCATATTTCCGCCACTTTCTCTGGCCGGTAGTTTTCCAGAAAAGCCTTGTAGCCTTCGAAGTCAGATGGCTTGCCCTCGGCATCCATAAAGTTGACGTACCGCTGCCAGAACCGCGGGTTATCCAGTTCTTCATTGATAATGACCCAGGCCATGCTGTGCATGAAAGCCAGGTCAGTGCCTGGGCGAAAAGCCACATGCATGTCGGCTATGCGCGAGGTATTGGTGCGGCGCGGATCAGCCACAATGATCTTCACGCCCGGTTCCACCTGCTTGCGGCGGGCTATCCGGCGAAAGAGCACGGGGTGCGCTTCTGAAGTATTAGATCCGATAATAAAAAAACAGGTGGCCTGATCCATATCGGCATAGGTGCCCATAGGCTCGTCCTTACCGAAACTGGTCAGGTAGCCGCCAACGGCTGAGGCCATGCACAGACGGGGATTGCCGTCTACGTTGTTGGTGCCGAATCCGCCCTTGAAAATCTTGTTGGCCACATAGCTTTCTTCCGTAAGGCATTGCCCCGAACCATACCAGGCCACCGAGTTGGGGCCGTAGGTGTCTATGCTGTGCCGGAATTTTGAAGCCATAAGGTCCAGAGCTTCGTCCCAGCTTACGGGTTCGAGCTTGCCGCCCTTCTGGCGGCGCACCATAGGTTGCGTTACCCTTTCCTTGGAATTGAGCACGGGGATAAGCAAGGAACCCTTGAGGCACAATAGGCCTGCATTATGGTTGTTGGGGTCGCCCTGAATGGCCACGGCCTTGCCGTTTCTGACACCAACAAGAACCCCGCAGCCTGTGCCGCAATAGCGGCAAACGCCCTTGACCCATTTTTCGGGTTTGTCGTCGGCGGCATGGGCCAATGAAGCCAGTCCTGCGCCCGAAGCCGCCGCCATTGCGGTGGACAGGGCAAAAAATTTCAAAAAGTCACGGCGTGAAGTACTCATATTTTCAACCTCGCTATTAGCTGGCGTAAAGGTCTGTTGCGCATCAAAGGCTTCTGCTTTTTTCACAAAGACCGACCATCTCTGCCGGAAAGGCCGCCTCCGGGCTCGCTCAACAAAGCAAGCACGCGCAGCATTTGACCATCACGGCACGCATCACAGGTCCGTCTTGTTTGTGGGCATGCGATATTCATAAGCCCGGCCATGCATGGGACTCTGATGATAGGGATGGCAACTCACGCAGTCGTCGCGCTTGCCGAATTTGGCTTCCATGCGCTGTATGGAAAGTGAATGGCAGCGCGCGCACACCTCGACCCCTGGTTTACGCGCAAAGGGAATGGCTCCCTTGCCGTCAGGCATGCCGTGGCAGGTCTGGCAACGCACGAGGGTGACGCCATGCTTGCTCTCATACCATTCCTGAGCGATGCGCGGTGTGCTTTTGGCGTGGCAGCTATAGCAATCACCTTCCATCTGTGGCGATGAAAGATGTTTCGCCGCCTCACACCGCTCGGCAGGAAAAGCCCAGGCCATGTAGACAAAATATCCGCCTGTCAGCACAAGCAGGGCCAGCAGGGAAACGATCAGGATCTTACAGGACTTCATGGCCGAATCTCCTTGATTTTCTGCGCGAACGAATGATTGGCGGGTATGCGCTCGTCAAAGACAGGCAGGTGGGCAAGGTTGCGGTGGCATCCCACGCAGCCACTGCGGGACTGGCCGTTTTTGCCCTCATAGTTTTCGTGCGCCAGTCTGCCCTCTTCAGAAACAGGGCCATCATTTTTGGCGTTTCTTGTCAGATTTTGATGACAAGCCCTGCAATTGGCGTCATCGGTGAACCGACGGGCTACAGGCTGCATAGCCGCCCGGCTCAGATCATCTCCGCCTTCGGTGGAATGCACCCACACGTCCTTGAGGCCCAACCAGGCCTTTGCTCCAAGCATGCGAGCGATATTGCCGGAAGGAATGTGGCACTGGCTGCACCCAATGGGTTGGCCTTGCGCGTCTTTGGCATGTGATGAAAAACGCATTTCTTCCTGATAAACGCGCATTTCATGACATGAAAGGCAAAAGCCCGTGCTGGAGGTGTACGCCACGCCGCCGCCAGCCAGAGCCACACATGCCACAAGAACTACGCAGCCTATGACCCAGACGCGTTTTCGTGGATAGGGCATGGGTTAGAACCTCCATCAAAGTAAAAAATAAAATTTAAAAACACCCTGGAAGCGTTGAGGTCCACCACTAAAAAAACCCCATGAGACAACGCACTCTTCGATTTTTCACCCCAAAAGCAAATCCTGTGCCAAATCACAGTTTCCATTTTAACTGTGATTACCAACATAATTTGAGAAAAACATCACAATACCAAAAACCACCATTCACAATTAAATGACAATCGTCATAAAAAAATGACAAGCACCCTCTTGAGTCAGCCCCTACATGACGGCAAGCAGACATCCATATATAGCTGGTATGCCAGCCGCCCGGCCGGCAAAAAAACAAGGCTTGCCATTACCTGTGCGGGCATTGACAAGCCTTGAGTTTGCGGGCAAAGCCCCATGTGCGATAACAATGTCCAAAAAGCTGACTATACAGCTGCGTGTCACAGTCTCCCCAAACTCTTGTAAAAAGCAGGCGATGCCCCCGGAACAACTGATAATTCACCAGAAAGCCACTGCCTGATCTGGTAAAAGTCAGCCGACAAGCCACGCGACTCTAAAAAATCTCTTGAATATCCCATCAAGCTGGGCCACTATGCCGCAAATGTCGTTCGAACTATTTGTAGCCTCGCGCTACCTCTTTTCAAGGCGTAAACAGACCTTCATCTATATAATATCTCTTATGTCTATTCTGGGCGTGGCCCTTGGCGTAGGAGCGCTGGTGGTCGTGCTTGGCGTGTACAACGGCCTTACGACTGACATGCGCGACAAGATTTTGGGCGCCAATGCCCATGCCATCGTCATGTCCTACCTGCCCTCGGCCTTTGAGAACGATGACGGCCTGCTGGATCGAGTGCGCTCTGTCAAAGGAGTGACCGGGGCAACTCCCTTCATCTACACAGAAGTGATGCTGTCGGCTGGCAACGGCGTTAAAGGCGTTGTGTTGCGGGGCATTGACCCGGAATCCGGGCCTCACGTGCTTTCCATGCTGCGCCAGATGCGCACGGGGTCTGCCGCAGACCTGCAAAAAGAAGGAACCCCCGGCCTCATCATTGGTGAAGAGCTGGCCAAAAGACTGGGCCTTGCTGAAGGCAGCCGCGTGAACCTGCTTTCGCCTTCCGGGCAAAAAACAGCTTCGGGCTACGCGCCGCGCATTCGCCCCTTTGAAGTGGTGGGCATATTCAAAACAGGCATGTTTGAGTACGACTCATCGCTTGCCTTCGTAAGCCTAGGCGCAGCTCGCGATGTGCTGGGTCTGCCAGAAAAATATCTGTCAGGCTTAGAACTCACCGTTGACGACCTTTTCAAGGCTGACCAGACATCTGCACGTGTCGCCACCGAACTGGGCTCACCCTTTTACGTGCGCTCGTGGATGGAAATGAACGCCAATCTTTTTGCAGCCCTCAAGCTGGAAAAAATCGGAATGTTCATCTTGTTGACAATGGTGGTGCTTATAGGTTCATTTTCCATCGTGACGACCCTTGTCATGCTGGTAATGGAAAAAACCCGCGACATCGCCATCATGATGTCAATGGGCGCTACCCGCGGCATGATACGCCGTATATTTATGCTTCAAGGCAGTATCATTGGCGTTGTGGGAACTTTGCTTGGGTATGCTTTTGGACTTTCACTAGGCTGGCTGCTCAAGCGCTACCAGTTTATCAAGCTGCCTGAAAACGTGTACACGCTTGACCATCTGCCCATCAGCATCACTGTCACCGATGTGCTTATCGTCGGAGCCAGCGCCATGCTGCTGTGCTTTCTGGCCACCCTTTACCCGGCTCGTCAGGCCGCCCGCCTTGAACCGGCGGAAGCTCTGCGCTACGAATAACCATGTCCGCACTCTATAAATTTTCAAAAGTGGGCAAAGTGTTTTCTGCCCCGGGCGAAACCCTTGAGATTCTCAAGGATATCAGCCTGGTTGTAGAAGAAGGTGAAGCTCTGGCCATAGTGGGAGCTTCCGGCTCCGGCAAAAGCACCCTATTGCATCTTATGGGTGCTCTTGATACTCCAAGTACGGGAGCAGTCTTTTTTGACGGGCAGGACATGGCACACATGACGCCTGATCAAAAGGCGGCGTTTCGCAATAGAACGCTGGGCTTCGTTTTTCAGTTTCATCATCTCTTGCCGGAATTTTCGGCAGTGGAAAACGTGGCCATGCCGGCCATAATCGGCGGCGAACGCCAGTCCGTCATCATGACCAAGGCCCGCGAAATGCTCGAACGCGTGGGCCTTTCGGCTCGTATGGAAAGCAAGATTTCCACGCTTTCCGGCGGCGAAAGGCAGAGGGTGGCCATTGCCCGCGCAGTGCTGATGCGCCCGCGGGTTCTGCTGGCCGACGAGCCCACCGGCAATCTGGACGAAGGTACAGGAGCGCAGGTGGGCACACTTATGAACGAACTTAACCGCGAACTGGGCATGACCCTGGTGGTCGTGACGCACAATCGAGAGCTGGCCGCGGGTATGGGCCGCACTCTGGAACTGAAAGCGGGGACACTGTATGAAAAAAATGTTGCGTAATCTTCTGTCTAACATCCTCTGCGTCACCGCTCTGGTTTGCGCTGTACAGCTCTTGCCCCAAGAAGCCGGGGCCGCTCAGGGACCGCTTGTGCTTGTCCTGCCATTTCAGGTCAATGCCGGTCCTGAAATGCCCAATGCCGCACGCGATGTGCCCCAAATCATTGCCGACCAGCTGAAGCAAAACGGTATGAGCGTGGTGCCTATGAACGCCGCGCGCCAGTTGCAGCAAAGCCGCGGCGAAAACATCGACCTCGCCACCGCGCGCGCGCTGGGCCGTCAGGCAGGCGCGCAGCTTGTCATTTATGGCAGCTTCAATCAGCTTGGCGACGGTTTCAATATGGATACACGCCTTGTTCCTGTGCAGCAGGGCGAAGCGGTACCCGCGGGTTTTGAACGCAATACTCTTGTTGCCCTCGGCGACTGTGCCAGCGCCCTTGCAAGCCGGGCTGCCGAAATGACGAAGGCCAACGCCGCCCCTGTTGCCCAGCAGGCAGACAATGGCCCGGGCTTTGTGCCAATGGGCGCTCCGGCTGCTGCCAAGGGCGGCCTGTCTGACGTACAGGTGCGCGGCATGAACGTCATGGACCCGGACACCGTGCTCATGCGCCTGACCATCCGTAAAGGCGACACCCCTGATGCCCACGCCATCAACGAAGAAGTGAAGCGCATCTGGGAAATGGGATATTTCAGCGACGTGCAGGCCAGCCTTGAAGGCAATGTGCTCGTCTTTACTGTTGTGGAAAAGCCCCGCATCGACAACATCGTGGTAGAGGGTTCCAAGGACATCAAGAAAGACGACGTTCTTGCAGCTATGGGCACAAGAAGCGGCAACGTGCTTAACGAACAGGTTCTTTCCGACGACCTGCAAAAGATTACCGAGCTCTACCGCAAGGAAGGCTACTACCTTGCCAAGGTCAACTACCGCCTTGAAGACCGCCAGAGCGGCCGTGGTGCCGTGCTCGTCATCAATGTGGACGAAGGCAACAAGCTCTACGTCAAAGAAGTTAAAATTGACGGCCTCAAGAACCTGAGTCAGGGCGACTTTGATAAATACATGGCGCTCAAGCCGCGCGGCATTTTCTCGTGGCTGACCGGATCCGGCGTGCTCAAGGAAGAATATCTTGAGCGTGATACCAACGCCATTGCTGCTTACGGCCTCAACGAAGGCTACGTTGATATCCAGGTGGGCGCGCCCCAGGTGGATTATCGTGATGACGGCATCTATGTTACCTTTACGGTAAATGAAGGCCCCCGCTATACTATCCGCAACGTGGTATTTGCGGGCGACGTCATCGACAGCGAAGACAAAATGCTTGAAGTCGTGCAGATGGATGACTGGCAGAAGTCCAACAAGTTCTTCTCCCTCACCGTCATGCAGGAAGATTCCAAGCGCCTGACTGACCACTATGCAGACTACGGATACGCTTTTGCTGAAGTGGACACCAAACTGATCAAGGCCGACGACGGCAGCGATCAGGTGGACGTAGGCTATCTCGTCAATAAAAAGCAAAAAGTCTTCATCCGCCGTCTGATGGTCGAAGGCAACACCAAAACGCGCGACAACGTAATCCTGCGCGAAATGCGCCTGGGCGACGGCGATATGTATGAAGGCGCAAAACTGCGCCGCTCCAATGAACGCCTGAACCGTCTGCGTTACTTCGGCGCTGTGGATATGGAAATCATCCCCACCGGTCAGGAAGACGAAGTCGACCTCAAGGTCAAAGTCAAAGAAGCCAACACCGGCGCCGTCATGGGCGGTATCGGCTACTCCAGTTACTACGACGTGGGCGTCAGCGCTTCTATTATGGAGCGCAACCTCTTCGGACGCGGCTACTGGCTGCAGTTGCAGGGCTTCTTCTCTTGGCGCCGTACGTCGGGCACCCTGTCCTTCACCAACCCCCGCGTGTACGATACCGACCTTTCTTTCGGCAACGACATTTACTACACGCATGACTACTGGGACAACTTCACCAAGGATACCATAGGCGATACTATCCGCTTTGGTTATCCCATTGGCGAATACACGTCTGTTGGCACAGGTTACCGCCTGGAACGCTATAATCTCTACGACGTAAACGACAACAGTTCGCCCTACATCAGAAACTACAAGGGTATTAACTGGACAAGCGCCGTTTCAGGCCGCATCCTGCGCGATACGACCGACAACAAAGAACGTCCAACCAAGGGCACAATAGCACGCTTGTGGGCTGAATACGGCGGTGGCGGCCTTGGCGGCACGGACAACTTCATCAAGTCTGTGGCTGACTGGCAGGGCTTCTGGTCATTTAACCCGCAAAACACGGTTCACCTGCGTGGTCGTGTAGGCGGCGTATTCCAGAACACCAGCGATGAAGTTCCCGTGTTTGAACGCTTCTGGGTTGGCGGCATGGACACCATCCGCGGTTACACCTATTCCGACCTTTCGCCCCGTGACTACAAGTACGGCGGCGAGCAGATCGGTGGTGACCGCATGGCCGTAGCTAACCTTGAATACATCTGGACCTTCCAGAAGGATCTTGGTCTGGCTCTGGTGCCCTTTGTGGACTCCGGTTTCAACATCGACTCCAAAACGATGGGCAATGAATGGGACAGATACATCGTTGCCTCAACGGGTATGGAACTGCGTTGGCGCTCACCGATGGGCGACCTTCGCATAGCCTACGGCATTCCCTTGGTGCAGGACTACGACAAGGAAATGCCCCCCGGCAGAATCGAATTCAGTATGGGCCAGTTCTTTTAGGCCGTGGCAGCATTCACGGACCGTTAAGAACCGCCTGAGCACTGGTTGAGCTTAACTGCACGCGTGGCGCGGGTTTCAAATCCGCGCCACGCTTTTTTGCATCTCACGCTTTTTTGGCATATATTGTGCAAAACTTGTTTGCATGTCAGTGCCTGCTAAAAAACTGCAGGCCAAATAACCACAATCTGCCGCTGCAAAAGGCATAAGGACGTCACAGGTGGACTGTCACTAAAATGACAACCGCGATCAAGCACATGTAAGGAAAGTTCCGTGGCCAGCAAAGCAAAAGCATCTCAAACCCAGGGTGGCGCTCAAGCCAAAACCCAACCCCAAAGCCCCCAGTTACGGCCCAAAGACAGGCCTGAGGGCAATGCTCAAGGCTCGGAGTCAATGGCCCAGCCCAGGCATGGCTTCAAGCGTCTCGCGCCGCCCCTGTTTTTTTTGCTGGCCCTTTGCCTGTTGGTCGTTTTCTTCTATGACACTGGCTACACATCCCTGCCGCCGACTGCCAAACGCTATGATACCGCCAAGGCGGGAATCGAGAGTCTGCGCATGGACGTCAAAAGAGCCAGCCTGCGTGAACCTTGGGAAAAACTCGCTGCTGAATTTCGTGCCATCTATGATGCTGACCCCGGTTGGCCCAACCGCCCCGCGGCGCTTTTTCGCGCGGCGGAAAGCCTTGAAGAGCTAGCCCGCCGCTCCTTTGCCAAAGCAGATGCCCGCAAAGCCATAGAATGTTATGAGGCAGTGGCTCTGCGCCATGCCGACAGCCGTCTGGCTGACGACGCCCTTTTCCACGCCGCCAAGCTCCGGGCAGCCTGGTTCAAGGACGACAAAGGCGCACTGGAACTGCTTAACCGCATCAAAAGCCAATACCCCAAGGGCGACATGCTGCCAGAGGCTCTGGCTTTGGAAAAGACCCTGCAAGCCTCGGCACAAGGGCGCACTGCGCCCGAAGCCCGTCAGATAGCCGCCGCGGAAAGCAAGCCCGCCGTGGAAGACCAGTCTCCATCGGCAGCTGCTCCTGCTTCCACGCCGGACAAAGACAAAAAACGCACAGCTGAAGCCCCATCTGCTGCTGCCGAACAAACCACACTTGCCACCAAACTGGCTTCCCCCGCCGCTCTTTTGCCGCAGGAGCAGCTTTTACCCCGCTACCGCAAAGCCAAATCCGATATGGAAGCCCTGAGCGCAGACAAGGTCCGCTCTTGCTGGAGACAGCCGTGGGAAGAACTGGCGGCGGAGTTTCTGCTTATCTATCAAAGCCGTAAAAACTGGGCCATATCGCCTGGTGCGCTCTTTCGTGCGGCATCCAGCCAGGAATCTCTGGCCAATTGCTCCCATCTTGCGGCAGAATACCGTCAGGCGCGCGACCTTTACCTGAGCCTCGCGCAGGAATTTCCCAAAAGCGCCCTGGCAGACGACGCCCTTTTGCGGGCAGCCGCCATTGATGCAGACCAATTGAACCAGCCAGGTGAAGCCCTTGAACTGCTGGACGCCATTGCCACGCTCTACACGCACGGCGACATGCTGCCACAGGCCAAGACCATGCGCGCGCGGCTTACAGGCGTGGCGGAAAATGCAGAAGCTACGAACGGCAAACCCGGCGCGGCTTCTGCTCGTGACACTTCCCCCGAAGTTCATATGCTTTCATGGAACTCCCTGAACAAGAACTCCGTAGAAATTGTACTTGATCTCTCGGCCCCGGCCCGCTACCGCGCCAAGCTTGAAGAAGGCAAAAAAGGCGCGGCATCCAGCCTGTACCTTGAATTCGAAGATGCTTCCGTGGTCAAGGACGTAAGCCAGGGCGTCACAGTCAAAGGCAGCCTTTTGCAGTCCGTGCGCGTGCGCGACCGTAAAGGCGGCGGTGCCGTAATGCAGTTCAGTTTCAGAGATGTCCGGCGCTTTGACACACAGCTGGAGAGCGACCCCTGCCGTATCATATTGCGAGTAGCAGCCGGAAGCACCCCCCTGCCGCCCCGCCAGGGAGCAGGCGCGGGCTTTGCCCAACAAGACAAGGGCTCTCCCAAGGCAGATGCCAGCGCAAGCGAACCACGCCACGTCAATGACATGGCCCGCCAGCTGGGCCTTACCGTGCGCACTGTCTTCATTGACGCAGGACACGGTGGCCGCGACCCCGGCACCAGCCACAACGGCATTCTTGAACGCGTCATCACTCTGGATGTGGCGACAACTCTGGGGCGGCTGCTGCAAGCCAACGGTGTGGAGGTGGTTTACAGCCGCACCAACGATTCCGGCCTTTCCCTTCGCGACCGCACAACCAGGGCCAACGCAGCAGGCGCGGACCTCTTTGTATCCATTCACGTCAACGCCAATGATGACAAATCCGTCAACGGCTTTGAAACCTACTACCTTGATCTGGCCGAAAATGCAGATTCAGCCCGCGTAGCCGCCCTGGAAAACACGGGCAGCGATCACCGCCTTGGCGACATGCAAAAAATGCTGGCCGACGTAATGCTGAATACAAGAGTTGATGAATCACGCAAACTTGCTCAAGATGTTCAGCGGCTTACTCTTTTCAGATTGAAAAAACGCGAATATACAGTCCGCAATAACGGAGTCAAATCTGCGCCTTTTCATGTACTTCTTGGTGCACAGATGCCAGCGGTTCTTGTAGAGCTTGGCTACTGCACCCATGCCGATGAAGCACGCAATCTCGCTAATGCCAAATACCGTCTGGCGCTGGCTGAAGGGTTGGCAGAAGGCATACTTGCATACAAGGATCGACTGTTAAAAAAACGGACAGCCCAGAATTCCTTGACGCCCGAAAGCGCTGGTGCTATGTGATGCAGGGATTTGAAATGCGTGCCGCATAAACGTATTAGAAGAATAAAGCTCAGTTGCACTGGTGCGGTAAACACCCCCCTACCTGCTTGTGCAAAGCGGACAAGGGACGCAAATTCCACACAATTATACAGTTTCTTACGGCGCAAGGGTCATCCCAATTCCGCAAGGACGAGATATAAAAACAGCAATCGGGGAAGGAGTACTTTAAATGCGCAAGGTTTTGATGATGACCCTCGCGGTCTGCATGCTCTTGGCCGGAACGGCCTTTGCGGCTGACAGCAATGCCGTGCCCGCCGCCAAAATTGGCGTTGTAGACATGCAAACGGTGGCCACCCAGAGTGAGCCCGCCGAAGCTGCCAAAAAGCTGATGGAAGACAAATTTGGCAAAGAACGTTCAGCTCTTGAAAAGCAGGGTGAATCCCTGAAGAACAAGGCTGAAGCGCTCAAGAATCCCAAGGTCAGCGAAGAAAAGAAGCTTGAATTCATCCGCTCCAAGCAGGATCTGGATCAGAAGACCCGTAACTTCCTGCGCAAGGTTGAGCAGGAAGAAGTGAAGCTGCGCCAAGATATGGTTACCCTGGTTTTCAGCGCCACCTATGAAGTGGCTCGTGCCAAGGGCTTCAACTTTGTTGTTGACGTAACCGCCGGCGGCGTTCTGTATGCTGATCAGTCTATGGATCTGACGCAGGACGTGCTCACTGAAGTGAACAAGCTTTACAAAGAAAAGAAGAACGACAAAAGCGGCAAAAAATAACCGCTTTTCGGCATTACGATACGGCCTCTCGACCCTGACGGGGCGGGAGGCCTTTTATTTGGCGGGGCATCCACCGGACCAGACGCATAACGTCGACCTTGAACGGGCATGCCCCCTTGGAGCTTCGTGAATATCAGTGGTCAATGGCGGCCCCCGCCCACGCCACGCCAAACTGCCTCAGGAGGCCACATGCAGGAATCAGCCCCTCAGACCCAGAGCATGGACATACAGCGCATATTACGCCTGCTGCCCCACCGCTACCCTTTTCTGCTGGTGGACAGAGTGGTGGAATGCGTGCCGGGTTCACACATCAAGGCCTACAAAAACGTCACATTCAATGAGCCGTTCTTTCAGGGGCATTTTCCCGATGCCCCCATCATGCCCGGCGTGCTCATCCTTGAAGCCCTGGCCCAGACAGGCGGCCTGCTGGCCATTGCCGGAATGGAAAGCCTGGACGACAAACTTTTCCTTTTCACTGGCCTTGACGGCGTGAAATTCCGCCGGCAGGTGGTTCCGGGCGACCGCCTGGAACTTGAATGTTCCAACCTGCGTATGAAGCTCAAGCTCTGCAAAATGGAAGCCCGCGCATTTGTGGACGGAAAACTGGCTGCGGAAGCGCTAATTACCGCCGCCATAGGCGACAGACCCAAGGGATAGCACATTCTGCAAAAGAGGCGGACAGGCAACAAATCAGCGCCAGAATTGCACACCGTGAGAATATACACTCTCAACGGTGAAGAGACGCCAGTTAAGCGGGTTCAGTAATGACGGATAAAGCGCGGCTGCACGCAGCCAGCAGATGTCCCGATTCGCCTGCGCAGGCGCAACCAGCCACTGGGCATATGACAGAGCACGCCCGTGCTCCCATAAAATCACGTTGAAAGGTCGTCAGTAAAACTCAGGCGGCCTTTTTGCGTTTCTGCACCAGAGTCACCAAAGCACTGGCCCCAAGAGCCGCAACAGTGGCCAGTACATAGCAAAACCACAGCGGCGTGTGCTCAACCAGAGCCATAACAATGGCGGCAAACGCAATACAGCCGAACCACCCGGCCATAAGCCCACGGTATATGCGCACTACGGCCCATGCCCCCTGTGTGGCATGAATAAAGGGGACCATCGCGCAAATCATGACGGGAAAGAACATGAGCACGCCGCTCCAGCCCGCGCCAAGCCAATGGGCAATCTCAGTGACGGCATAGACCAGCAATGAGCCAAAGGCCATTTGAACAGCAATGAGCCACCAGTGTGAACGCGGTTGTGAAACAACTTCTGACATGCCTTGCCTGGGCAGACAGAACAACACCAGCAGGGGCGACAGCAAAGAAAGTGCAAAGGCAGCCCACGGCCAGTAAGGAAAAAACTGCACAAGCCAGCCGCCCAGAAAGTATATGCCAAGCGAAAGGGCAATGGCCAGATACCAGGGTACGCCCAGCACAGCCAGCCAGGGATAGGCCACAGCGGCCAGCCCGTTGGCATCAATGCCAAGCAGCGTACTGTAGGAAGCGTGCGCGGAAAAGGTCACCCCTTGCTCAAGAGTCAGAAAAAAAGAAAGGGGGCCAGACACCACAGGCAAACCTGCCGCCACTCCCCCTACAAAAGCTCCCCACCGCCGGGTGATGAGCATGCAGATCAAAACCAGCAAGGGCGTCAAAATCAGTTTGAATGCAAGAATTCCGTTCACGACACTCTCCTGGCCACAAGACAAAAGCCGACAAGCATAAGGCGACGTTATGACACGAGCAGAAGCCATAACGCCGCCCTCTCTTCAAGGCAAGAAGAATAACTGAACAAGCCCGGTAATATCAGGGACGAATATATCCACCCACAACACCTTTTGGGCTCAACACAATCTGCCATAATTGCAGATCACGCGCGCGGAATGCGCCTGCACAACTCAACAGATAATACAGAAACATACGGCTCTGCACTTCACTGCACTCAAACTTACCCTCTTTTTGACCCTTGATAAAGTTATCAGCCCAGCACACAAGAGTTTTGTCGTAGTCTGCGCCAAAATTATGCCAGTCCTCCATAACAAATCGCCCTTCCTCGCATTTTCCCAAAAGGGAAATGCTGGGCAGAATGCCGTTTCTGAAAATATACTTCTCTATCCACGGATCCACACTATGGTTCGGTTCGTTGGCTCCGATGGTGTGCAGCAAGAAAAGGCCGTCTTCAGCCAGCAGCTTGCGTACTGTGCCCATATAGACAGCGTAGTTTTTGTGCCCCACGTGTTCAAACATGCCCACAGAGACAATGCGGTCATATGTGCCTGTCAATGATCGGTAGTCCTGCAGCAGCCAGCGTACGTCCAAACCCTGGCTATGGTCGCGCGCATACTGAACCTGGGCTTTGGAAACCGTAACGCCAGTAACGCTCACGCCATAGTGGCGGGCCATGTAGCTTCCAAGCCCGCCCCAACCGCAGCCGAGGTCGAGCACACGCATGCCCGGCTGTAAATGCAGCTTGCGGCAAATCATTTCCAGCTTCTGCTGTTGCGCTTCTTCCAGAGTATCCGCCCCTTGCCAGAAGCCGCAGCTATACTGCATGGACGAATCAAGCATGGCTTCAAAAACATCATTGCCAAAATCATAATGATGCACCGCCACCATATGCGCACGTTCAGGGCTTTGGAGATTACGGAACATGTACGAAAGGATTTCAAACAGGACAGGCAGGGTGAAGCGGAACCGTTTTTCCAGCCCTCCGCGCAAAACCCGGCAGAAGAACTGATCCAGGGCCTGGCAATCCCACCAGCCCTCCATATAGGCCTCGCCCAGCCCAAGATTGGCAAAGCGCAAAACACGGCCATACAGTTTATTATTGTGAACCTGGATATCCCAGGGGCGGGAACCGTCAATGGCCACATCAACCGAAGCAAGCATCTCCTTGATGTCTGATTCACACATAAGCAACTCCATATTGGCCTTGATACAAATCAGCATACAAGACCCATGCAGAATGCAAATATTTTTGCCAGTTACCTAATTTCAGCTCAAGCCATAAGGACAATCCTTATTTAACGCCGTCAAACTTTTTCAAAACCAAAACGCATTGGCCTTGCACACGGGTGAAGTTATCCCTAAAACTCTGTAAATTTTGTCGAAAAATCATTCTTTACAGAATGATAACTTTGAAATTTGAATAATTTCAAAGTCAATTTGATCCAGATTATCGCCATTTATATTTGAAGACAATATTTCGAGCGCATGTTTTGTATGTTACATATATGAAATTTGTTGCATATATCCCATAAGTACATGCAGTTGTATTAAATTTACATCGGCATTTATGAAAAGCGTCCACCAGTTTCTCAAAGAATCCAGCTGTACGCACAAAAAAGAAATGGCGTGGCAAACGCTGTCCAAGGACATTTTCGTTTGCCACGCCGTAAACTGACGGACTGGGAACAGGTGCGCAAAGACTACAGAATTTTCATGTGTGCCAACTGGCGTGTCACCTTTAAAAGGTCTGCGCCATAAAACCACCACACAAGCCCCACCACGCAGAGCAAAAAGCAGTATTCACCAAGACTGCCCGTTGAACACAGCTTGAGCGAAACCTTGTTGCTGCGTGAAAAAGGGGTAAGGGGAACGCCCGAAGGCGTCAACATGTCCAAAACCACATGGCTCAAACCACCAAATCCCAATCCCAGAAGCACATCACGTCCCATTGGGCCAAGTTCGGAACCGGGCAGCGCAAAGGGCACCGCACACAGCGCCAGCCACCAGCCAAACCAGTGGGTGGTTCGCCTGTGCACCGCATTGAACAGTTTTTGCCGCCCGCGCTTTGTTGGAGCCAGCCCTGCCATGCGCTGATCCAGCACATCGGGCAGTACCGCTCCGGCGCAGGCTGCCGCAACGCCAGCCACGGGCAAATGCAAAGCCAGGGCCGCAGCAACGGCTGTGGCCTGATGGGTTATCCATTTCATGACAAACCCGAACTAGCCGCAGCGGGAAAATCCGCAGGCAGGGCAGATAAGGCAGCCCTCTTGAAAAACCAGCCTTTCGCCGCATTCGGGGCAGCAACTGGCGGCAAGATCGCTGACGGTATCCACAACCTCATCCTTGAGATAGCGTTGTTCCAGCACCCAGGCGATGGCATCGGGAATGGAGAGCAACAGCCCCTTGCCACGAAACACGGGGTGCTCGCCGCCAATGCCCTTGATTTGCGCAACAACGTCACGAACATGCACGCCAGAACGCAGGGCCAAAGACACAAGGCGGCCTATGGCTTCGGCCTTGGCAGTAATAGACCTGCCCGATTTGCCTATGGTGGCAAAAACCTCAAAGGGCTTGCCGTCTACCTCATTAACGGTAAGATACATAGCCCCAAGGCCTGTCTGCACCTTGCGGGTAAAGCCCTGCACTTCATCGGGCCGCTTGCGCACCAGCGAAGGCGTGGCCGCAATGGGTGAAACGGATGCAGCACTGCCGGATTGCACCGTGTCGCCCGCTTCAGACGCGCCTTCGCCGTCCATTTTTTTCTGCCCTTCACCCGTGGCCAGCACCTGAATGCTCTTGCAGCCATCGCGGTAGACAGTAACGCCCTTGCAGCCTTCCTCATAGGCCAGCCAGTAGATTTCGCGAATATCCTGTTCCGTGGCGCTGTTGAGCAGGTTCACGGTCTTGGATACAGCATTGTCCGTATGGCGCTGAAAAGCCGCCTGCATGCGCAGATGCCACACCGGAGCAATGTCCATTGCTGTCACAAAAACTTTGCGCATGGGAGCTGGCAGATAGTCCATTTCCTGAATGGAACCCTTGGCGACTACCGCATCCATAAGCTCATGGCTGAACAGTCCCCCGTCCTCCAGCGCAGCCTCGAAGTACGGATTCACCTCCACAAGGCGTTCGCCGTCCAGAATATTGCGGGTGAAGCACAGGGCGAAGAGCGGTTCAACACCCGACGAGCAGCCAGCGATGATGGACAGCGTGCCCGTGGGCGCGATGGTGGTCACAGTGGCATTGCGGTAAGGGCCAAGTTTGCGCCGGGCATACATTGAAGTTTCATAGGCCGGAAAGGGCCCCCGCTCCTGCGCCAGCACAGCCGAAGCCTTGTGCCCTTCCTCCTGCACAAAGGCCATGACGCGCTCGCCAAGGTCAATGCCCTGCTGCGAATCGTAGGACACGCCCAGTTGGAAAAGCAGGTCGGCAAAACCCATAACGCCCAGGCCAATCTTGCGGTTTTTCCGCACGGTTTCGCTGATGCGGTCAAGGGGAAAGCGCGAGGCATCAATGACGTTATCAAGAAACCGCACACCCAGATGCACCACACGGCGCAGTTCGGCCCAGTCTATACCCTTGGCGGCGGGGTCGGCATCATTTTCGTGCCCCGGCACATGAAAGCAGGAAAGGTTGATGGAGCCCAGATTGCAGGCCTCAAACGGTAAAAGCGGCTGTTCACCGCAGGGATTGGTGGACTCAATATCGCCCTGATCCGGCGTGGGGTTATCCCTGTTGATGCGGTCCAGAAAGACAATGCCGGGGTCGCCCGACTGCCAGGCCTTGCGCACCAGCAGGTCAAAGATTTCGCGGGCGGGCAGGCGCTTCATGACCTCGCCACTGCCGGGCGACACGAGGTCATAGTGCTCGTCTTTTTCCACAGCCTGCATGAAGGCTTCAGTCAACCCGACGGAAAGATTGAAGTTATTGAATTCGCCTTCTTTTTCCTTGGCACGAATAAATTCAAGAATGTCCGGGTGATCCACCCGCAGGATGCCCATATTGGCCCCGCGCCGCGTACCGCCCTGTTTTATCTGCTCTGTGGCCGTATTAAAGATGCGCAAAAACGACACCGGGCCGGAAGCCACGCCGCCTGTGGAGCCCACGCGGCTGTCCTTCGGGCGCAGGCGGGAGAAGGAGAATCCCGTGCCGCCGCCGGACTTGTGTATCATAGCCGCATACTTGACGGCGTCAAAAATCTCTTCAATGGAGTCGCCCACCGGCAGCACAAAGCAGGCGGAAAGCTGCCCCAGATCCGTGCCTGCATTCATGAGCGTTGGCGAATTGGGCAGGAACTTCCAGCTGGTCATGATATCATAAAAATCGCGAGCCAGTTGAGTACACTTCTGACTGGAACCTTCGTATTTTTCTTCTTCAACGGCGATGGAAGAAGCCACACGCCAAAAGAGATCGCGCGGGGTCTCGACAATCTGGCCGTCCAGGTTTTTGCGCAGATAACGCTTTTGCAAAACGACTTCGGTATTGGGCTTCAACTGCGGCTGAGGAAGATCTTTAGGCATTTCAGGCATGGGAAGAATAACCTTGGATTGAAGTTGTGTATGGCAAAAACAGCCCTGCGGGACCAAAGACAAGTATACACGTATGCGCAGCAAATAAAAGCCCCGGCAACTTGAGGCCTAGGATAACATGTTGAATTAAATTATTTTACATAGTGATAAATATTTTTAATAAGCTTCATCTATCATGTGAAAGCCCCCACAAGGCGCTTGCATGCAGGCCTTGCGGGGGCTTTTCAACCTTGCAAAAGTATTTTTACGATTTTTTTCCGGCCTTGCCGTCACGCCACTGAGGTCTGCGAGAATTTCGCGCAGGAAAAGGCTGCTGCTGGCGCGACGCGGGAAAGCCCGAAGAAGGAGCCGCAACGGGCGCAGAGCCACCAGGCCGCCGCACAATTCGCGCTCCACTTTTGCCGTCACGCCGTGCATCAGGGGTCACCTGCACTTCAAGCAGGCTGCCGGAGGGCAGGCCCTCGGCATCTTCCAGCAGCAACAGCCCGCAGGCCGCGCAGGCATAGCGGCCCCGGCCAGCCAGGCCTGGCACAGCGAAGGGGGCGGTCAACACGCGGGCCTGCATGGCCCCGGAGGTTTTGCGCCCCTGCCCTTCCACCCCAGACAGAGCGTCGGGCGCAGCTACAGGAGAAAGCAGCAACGGCGCGAGGCTCAGGCCACTTTTGGCAAGCCCGGCTTCGGCTGAAAGGTCTTCAAGCCAGCGGGGGGCGTCTTCACTGCCAAAAGTAAAGTGGCACCATGTGCGGCCTCCCTGCCGACCCAACAAAGGACAGTCTGCCTGATGCGGACAAGGGGCCAGAGCTGTAAGCCCACCTTCCACGGCCAACTGGCGCAAATCCATAATAGTCGAGCCGCCCAGGCGCGTGCCGGGCTCCACAAAAAGCAGCGCAGGACCAGCAGGCTGCCCTTCAGACCGCCCTCTGGCAGAGCCGTGCGTGCGAAACAGGGGAGCAAGCGTATCCATAAAACGCACAAGCTTTTCCTGGCGGCAATCGTCGGGCCGCTCTTCAGGGTCCATCGGCTGACCGGGAACGCTTGTGCGGTCGTCCGCATTGTAAGTATCCACAACCCCCATCTGGCCCGCGGCATCCATTTCGTCTTCATAGCCGTCCAGCGAGCTGGCGCGTCCGCCACGCTTGCCAAAGCGCAGCTCGTTGAGCACATTGGCCGCACTGACCAGCCAGGGACGGACCTGCCCCCCGGCCAGCAGAGGTGCGGCCTGTCTGGCCGCATGTTCCAACGGCGCGCGCACAGTCTGCACGGCCCACGGCTGATGATACGTCAATGTGGCCATTTCTTTCAGCAGGGTATGGCCCAGTTCCAGGGGCTGCGACGAGTTGTCCAGAGCCAGCACCTGGATGGGAGCCTGACGCCACTGGGGCCGGGCCAGCCACAGGGCCAAAGGCAAGGTCAGTGGGCCGGAGCCCACGTCCAGCAGCAAAGCCTTACCGCCCTGAGCCACTGCCAGATGCGGATCAGGCAGAGGCATGGCTGACAGCAACCGGGTGAGCCGCACCAGATTCCAGGGTAAAAAGTAATACAGATAGGCGCTCACAAAAGCCGGGGTGCCCCAATAAGGGCGGTCAAGAGCCGCCCGCTCGGTCGTGAGCAAGCGTGACAGCCGGGCCACGTCATCAGGCAGCGAACGCCGATGGGCGGCGCTCAAAGGCCACACACGCGCCAGTACCTCCGGCAGTTGGCCGAGGATATGCCGCACCTCTTCCGTCAAAGGCGGAAACAGCGGCGCTGCCCCGCGCCATGCATTATTATAGACAGCCGCCGGGCGGGGTGCGCGGGCAGTGTCACCGTGCATCTCAGTCCGGTTTCTGCCCTGACCAGCGTCACGATCAAAGCCGTGCTTCGCGCCGCTTCTGCCTCTGGCTGGCGCACCAGCCTTACCGGAATATGGTCTGTCCGGCCTGTCCGATCTATCAGGTCTACCCTGCCTATCTGATCTATCTGACCTATCAGGTCTGCCTGATCTGTCTGGTCTGTCGGACCAATTTGATCTGTCGGATCTATCAGATCTGTCGGGCCTGTCTGATCTAGCGGGTCTGTCAGACCTATCTGGCCTGCCCGATCGATCAGGTCTGCCCTGCCTGTCCGGCCTGCCCGGCCGATCGGGGCCCTGCCTGTCGGAATGCGGCGAACGCTGATCGCGTTCCCTGTCTTTGTCCTGATCAGACGGCTTGCCAGACCAGTTTTTGTCAGGCCAACTTTTTTCGGGCTTGTCGTTGTCAGACCGGGGCTTGCCGGGGCTGTTCTTGCCAGACCTGTCAGACCTGTCTGATCTGTCAGGCCTGCCTGCCCTATCGGGTCTGCCTGATCTATCGGTTCTGTCGGATCTATCAGGCCGATCTGACCTGTCGGATCTGTCTGATCTATCGGGCCTGTCGGGTCTGCCCTTATCTGATTCAGGTTTACCGGGCCTGCCTTTGCCAGAGCCGGGCTTTCCGGGTCTGCCGCTGCCAGAGCCAGATCTGTCCGCCCCCGCCCTGTCGGGCCGGGACCGATTTTCGCCGTTTTTATCCTGTCCGGGCTTGCCTGAGTGTCCGCCGCCGGGGCGTGGACCACCGAAACGAGAGCCGCCGGAACGTGACGGTTTATCCGAACGCTTGTCGCGTGAAGTGCCGTCGTCGCGGGAAGGGTTCGGACGGGATTTTTTATTATTCTGGTCTGACATTTATGCTCCAAAGCGCATATGGCGCAAATAGGTCTGATGAAAATTTTCTTCTTCCACAAGAGGCAGCAGCCGTGATGTTGCACACAGGCCAGCCAGATTTTCGCGCATCTGCGCATCTATGGCCAGCAGAGCCGCTCCCTCCAAAGAGGCGTTGCCTACGGCCCGCAGCCGGGGGGCCAGTGCTGAAGGCAAAAAACCAAGGGTTTGCAGGTCATGAGCCCGCACATGTTCGCCCAAAGCCCCGGCTAGACACAGCGCGGCCACTTCGGCAGGGGCCAGCCCCGCCGCCGCCAGCAGACTCTCCAGCGCCAGAGCAAAGGCCGCTTTGACCTTGAGCAGTTCTTCCACATCGGCGGCGCACAGCCACATGCCGTGGGGCAACCGCAGCCGCATGCCGCCGCTGTCTTTACCAGCCTCAAGACCAGAGGCCAGCCTGCGGGCCAGGGGCATAGCCGGGGCGGCTTCAAAACCGCCGTCCTCCCGCATAAGGCCCGTCCGCAACAGTACGGCCAGTAATGACATATACCCGGTGGCGCTGATGCCGCGCGCCTTGTGCATTTCAGCTTCCGGGCCGGACCGCCCGTTCGCCAGCGACCGAGCAGATATAGCCTGACAGGAAGGGCAAGGGCATTGCCCGCCGTGTTCCGGCCCATCGTTCTCTGGCCTGGCATCTTCCGGACTCTGCGCAAAAAAATGCGCATTCAGGCCTGCGGGCGCAAGACTGAAATCTGTAATAACCCCTGGCCCGGCCAATTGCCCACACTGCGGGCCAATGCCTTCAAGCGCCGGGCCCAGAGGCACGCTGGCCAGCAAAAGCCTGCCCGCCGCATCCACAAGCGCCAGTTCGCCATTGGTGCCAAGGTCTGCCAGCACAAAGGGCCGGGGCGTACCGGCAGCCAGCAGAGCGGCCAGCCCCGCGCTTATGTCGCCGCCCACAAAGGGAGCTGGCAGGGGGGGAATGTACACTGGCGGCAAAGCGGGCACATCCACATTTTTGTGCCCTTGGTGCCCAAGTCTGTAGGGCGCTGCGCACAAACCATCTACGGGAAGATCCAGAAAGATGTCCGTCATGGCCGTATTGGCAGCCACGCACAAATTTGCAACTCGCGCGGTCCCGCCCTGCTCGAGCGAGCCGACGACACTGCGCAGGCTGCGACGCACCAGTTCAGACAAAACCATGCGGCCCTGTGGCTGCATGGCCACGGCCAATCGTGACATGACATCGGCCCCGGCGCCAGCCTGCGGGTTCAGAAAACTGCCCTGGGCTACAGTAGTTGCGACGCCCGTAGCAGTGCCTGCACCACCCGCGCGCGCATCTTCCGCTTCGGGCACGGCAACAGCCCGCCAATATACGGAAGTCGTGCCCAGATCCACCGCCAAGGCAAGGGAAACGCCATCAACGGCAGAGCTGGCTGGCGGAGTGTTATCCGCCGTTGCCTGCCGCATGTCCACCATAAAATCCACACTGGATGTTTTTTCCTGATCAGAAGGCAGGGCCAGATTTTCTGCTGGAAGCTCCAGTACAAGCCTTGCAGCGTCAGGCACTTGACGGCGGCAAGCCAAACGCCAGCCTTCACCCAGCTCGACAGTTGAAAAAATATCCGATTCGGCAGGCAAGGGGGCTGGAGCATCAGCCACAAAGCGAACCCGGCAGCGGCCACAACAGCCCAACCCGCTGCACAGCGGCAGAGGGGGCACCAGCCCGGAAAGCCAGATGGCCCGTGAAAGGCTTTCGCCCGGTGTGGCCTCTATCTCAAGGGCTGTGACGCCTGCATTTTCCCCGGAAAGGAAGGGCGTTCTGGCAGTGGAAAAAAGTTGTAACAGCATGGATGTCGCTCCGGCTGTAGCCTGCCTCAAGGGGCACAGGTTGGCAAGAAAAAGCGTATGGCCCTTACTTTACCGCCTTTGGCTCTGCCCTGTACTTGTCAAAATGGCCTTTTTCTTGCAAGGTTTGCGGAAGAAGAACAAGCGAACCTTCACCAGATATTTTTGAGGCTGGCATGAACAAAGTTTTGGCGCAAGATGAAGTGGATGCCCTGCTGCGCGGGCTTTCAGGCGGTGAAATAGAAAGCGAAGTCGAGGTCACGGAAGATGATTCCGGCATCGTATCCTTTGACCTCGCCAATCAGGACCGTATCATACGCGGGCGTATGCCCGTGCTTGAGATCGTCAACGACCGCTTTGCCCGGCTTTGCACCAACGCTCTTTCCAACTCCGTGCGCAAACGCGTTGAGTTGAATCCCATATCCATTGATATGACCAAATTCGGCGAATTCATGCGTTCGCTGCCCGTGCCCACGTCCATCAACATCTTCAAGATGGACCCCCTGCGCGGCAATGCCATCATGGTGGTGGACTCCCGGCTGGTCTTCGCCCTGGTGGAAAGCGTTTTTGGCGGCGCAGGTTCGCAACCCAAGGTGGAAGGGCGCGAATTCACCCGCATCGAGCAGGCGGTGGTGGACAAGATCGTCAAAATCGCTCTTGAGAATATGGAAGAATCGTGGCGGCCCGTGCACGATGTGAAGCTTGAGCTGGTGCGCAGCGAGATCAACCCGCAGTTCGCCGCCATTGTGCCGCCCAGCGATGTTGTGGTGGTCATTACCTTTGAAGTTGAGCTTGATACGGCCCTGGGGTCCATGATCATCTGCCTGCCCTACGCCACCATTGAACCCATCCGCTCCAAACTGCACGCCAGCTTTCAGACAGAAAGACTTGAAGTGGACCACGCGTGGGTGGCGCGCCTTAAAGAGCGCCTTCTGGAAACCCCCATTGAACTCAAGGTGCGCTTTGGCAGCACCACCATTACGGGCAACCAGTTGCTGCGCATGCAGGTAGGCGACGTTCTGGTACTGGATACGGACCAGGAAGACCTGCTGGACTGCACCGTGGCGGGCGTGTGCAAGTATCAGGGTATTGCCGGAACCGTGAAGGCCATGAAATCTTTCCAGATCGTCAAGGAAAATGAACCACAGTACACTTGATGGTGGTTACAGACGGCCTTGATCGTCACCATAGCCGCAAGTTTACAACAGACTTCGCAAGCTCTTTCACAGCAAAAGGCCCGGTTTATGCCGGGCCTTTACGTTTCTTTCCAAATCTATTTTTGCAGAACCAGACGATTTTTTTTCAACTCGCTGATCATTCCTTCATCTTTTCCAGCATGCGCGCCGTGCGCAACTGCCGCATGCGGGGAGCCAGAATGCGCACCGTAGCCGCAGGCAGATGCGGCACCACAGCCACGCCGTCAGGAACCTCATCATCGTCCTTGTTCTTGCTGCCGTCGGGATGCAGCAAAATGCTCTGACAGCCTGCCGCAAGCCCCGCCTGCACATCGCGCACGCGGTCGCCGATCATCCATGAGTTGGCCAGATCAAGGTCAAGCTCGCGGGCAGCTTGCAGTATAAGGCCCGGCTCAGGCTTACGGCACTGACACGGCCCGGTGATCTCGGGCAGATGAGAACAATAGTACCATGCATCCACAACCGCATTTTTTGCAGCCAGGTCTGCATTGACCCATTGTTCCAGCAGGCGCAGATCTTCGCGGGTATACATGCCCCGTGCAATGCCGGACTGGTTGCTCACCACCACAAGCACGTAGCCCACGGCGTGCAGGCGTTTGAGCGCCTCGGGCACGCCCGGCAGCCATTGCCAGTCTTCCTTGCGGTGCACATAGCCGAGATCCTTGTTCAGGGTACCGTCACGGTCAAGAAATACTGCCCGCCGCAAAACCTTGCTGTCTCCCATACTCTTTCTCCTGGCCGGTCTTCGCGCGGCAATTGCCGCTATTTACAGTGCACTAATCCCGCACGTACTGCTCAAGGACCCTCAAGTGCCCACTACCCGCCGCCCTGCTTATTGCAGATGCCCAGCCTGTTGGCGGCACAGGGCATCATGCCGAAAATTCCGGCTCAATGCAAAAAAACAGGCAGGCATGACATGAAAACAGCCCCATATCCAAAGAGACACGGGGCCGCAAAAATATCTTGAAAGAAGCGCAGATCAGCGCTTGTTGTGGTAGTCGCGCAGTGCCGCGGCTTCTTCGGCAGCCTGGGCGACCGGAGCGGGCACGATGGTCTTGCCAATGGGACACAAGGCCAAAGCCGCCAGCTTGACGTGCTGCCACGCGAAGGGAATACCGATAATGGTCACAGCACAGCAGATGGCAGACAGCAGATGCCCGATGGCGATCCATATACCTGCCAGCAGCAGCCAGATGATGTTGCCCACCGTGCCAAACACGCTGGTGCCCACATCAGGAGTGCCCGTCAGCACGTCGCGCGAAACGGGCATTTTGCCAAAGGGGAAAAAGGCGAAGTTGCCCATGACAAAGCACGCGCGGCCCCAGGGAATGCCTACGATAGAGATGAAACAGAGCACGCCGAACATCCACCACATAAGGCCCATAAAGACGCCACCCAATAAAAACCACAGTGCATTGCCAAGACAACCCAGGGTGCTGTTCACGGAGTTCTCCCAAGTATGGGTGGTTGCGGAGCAAAAGGCCGTGCCGGAGCAATGTTGTTTACAATGCCCCTGGCGCTGGCGTCATTAAACGCTCGCCCCAAAATGCAAATGCTGCCTCTGCCGCTGCCCAAAGGATTACGGAAAAGCAGCATTGCTATTTTTGCGAAATCAAACACCGAAGTGGCCGTGCTTCACCTCTGCGAATGTGCGTCCGCAGAGGTGACCAGAACTAGAAGTTCACCACAACCTGTTCGGTTTCATTGCCGTCGCCCTTGCTGCGGCGGGCCACATCGCCGATGTGCCAGGCGCGCAGATTGAACGCCTGAATACGGCTGATGGCCTCTTCACTCTGATCAGGGGGCAACACCATCACATAGCCTATGCCGCCGTTGAAAATCTGCAGAATTTCTGGCCAGGAAAGGTCGCCCGTTTCTTTAAGCCAGCGGAAGACAGGTGCCATTTGCCAGCTGCCGAAATTAATGCGGGCTTCCACCTGGGCAGGCAGAACGCGGGGAATATTATCGTAAAAACCGCCGCCAGTGATATGCGCCATACCCTTCACGTTGAGGTCACGCAGAAGGGAACGGACGGCTTCAACATAAATGATGGTGGGGGCAAGCATGACGTCGCGCACGCTGGCGCCGTCGGCTCCGGGGAAGGCGTCGTCAGGCTTGAGTCCGCTCTTTTCCAGCACCTTGCGGGCCAGGGAATACCCGTTGGAGTGCAGACCAGAGGACGCAATGCCTACGATATGGTCGCCCACCTGGATGCCCGATCCGTCGATAAGCTTGGCATTATCCACAATGCCCACGCAAAAACCCGCGAGATCATACTCTCCGGGGGCGTACATGTCGGGCATTTCAGCGGTTTCTCCGCCAAGCAGGGCACAGTCGGCCTGACGGCAGCCTTCGGCCACGCCGCCTATAACGGTTTGCGCCGTATCCACATCAAGCTTGCCTGTAGCAAAATAATCTAGAAAGAACAGTGGATTAGCGCCCTGAACCAAAATATCGTTGACACTCATGGCCACCAGATCGATGCCCACGGTATCGTGCTTGTCAAAGGCAAAGGCCAGCTTGAGCTTGGTGCCCACGCCATCCGTAGAGGAAACCAGCACAGGTTCGCTCATGCCGCTGAGGTCAGGTCGAAACAGGCCGCCAAAGCCGCCTATATCTGAAATGACACCCCTGGTCTGGGTGCTTTGCACCATAGATTTGATGCGTGAAACAAGGGTGTTTCCCGCCTCAATGTCAACGCCTGCCTGCGTATAGGCCTTTGCGCGATCGCTGGACATCCGTAGCCTCCTTTGGATTGGCGTTCTTTAGCAGATTTTGCCGCAAAGCCCAAGCGACTTTTTTGACCGCCCGCTGCGCCCGTTTTTCTTCGTGTGCCGCTGTACTCTCCGGGGTGCTGCAACTGGCTGTTCTACTTTTTTCACCAGCGCGCCGCCTCTTCCATTTTTCGTAGACCACTTTCGCCGCCACTGCTAGAGTAATACGGGGAGAGAGAGTGGAAATGCCGCCATTAAGAGGATAGCCATGAAAAAACACACGGCCATATACCTGTTGTGCGCCGCTTTCGCGCTGGCTGACGCCTGCCCGGCTTCCGCAGCCACCAGCGGCGGGGGCTATGTGCCGCCGCCCGGGCAACAGGGCGGAGCACAAGTCTGGGGCACACAGGATCTTGAGGGCAGCAACATCGAACGGCGGGCTCATACTGATACGTGGCGCGACAGTAATGGTGACATTATCACTTCTGTAGTGCCGCCACCACCGCCTCCCCAGCCGCAGCAGTGGAACGGCCCCATTTATGTCACCCCCTGGGTGTCACCCGATGGCAGCTATACTGGCGGCGGTCAGGGAAGCATTTATCCTGGTGGCCCCATAGCCGGAGTTCCCGGCCCTGGCGGGCAATACCCCGGCAGACCATATCCGGGGGGGCAATACCCCGGCGGCAATCATCCGGGCGGTCAGTATCCGGGGAATTACCCCGGCGGCCAGTACCCCGGCAGGCCAGAGCCCGGTGGGCAAAATCCCGGCGGCGGATACCACGGCAATCCCGGTGCACAGTATCCAGGCGGGCCAAACGGCGGATACCACGGCGGCAGACCTTCTGAGAATCGTCCCGGCAGCCAGTATCAGGGCGGCCCATACCCTGGCCATCAGCAACCCGGCGGCGGCCCCAATGCCCCACGGCCCGGCCAGCGCCCCGGGGTTCCACAATCCGGCGGCCAGTTTGACGGTTCTCAATCAGGCGGCTCCCAATTTGGCGGCTCTGGCGACAACTGGCAACAAGACCCCTATTTTAACAGCAACCCGCATCCCGGCGGCCCTTCCTGGCCCACAGACGGCCCGCAGCAGGGTTCTGGTTCCTCACAAAGGCAGAATAACAACCAGCAACCCGCCAATAATAACTACAATTACGGCAACCAGGGCTATGACGGGCAAAGATACGGGCAAGGCAACAATGCTCGGGAATACGGGGGGTACGCTCCTCCCACCATCAACCAGCGAGCCAATGAAGAGGCCGATATTCTTGCCGACGAACAACAATGGCGTCAGCAGGGCGACCCGCAGTATATGCAGGAAAACATGCCCCCAATGGAAGGCCAGCCTTTTGGGAATCCCGGGCAGGGCTTCGGGCAGCAAAACCCTGGCCAACCGGGATATACCAGTCAACCACAGCAACCAGTGCAGCAACGCCCTTCGCAACCGGACCAACCACCAGCCACGCCCAATGAAGAAGTCTCCCCCGCTGTGCCATACAGCACTATAGCCCCCAACACTTCTGCTGGGGGACGCTGACATGCAGGCATTACTCTGGCATGCGCTGGACGGCGTACACAAGGGATCTGTCCAGTGCCGTCTGTGCGCTCACGGCTGTCGTCTGAAAAAGGGAGACAAAGGGCTGTGCGGCGTGCGGGCCAACATGAACGGCAATCTGGTGACTTTGGTGGGCGACGTGGTCACGGCCGTCAATCTGGATCCGGTGGAGAAAAAACCTCTCTACCATTTCTTGCCGGGCACAAAAACATTTTCCATTGGCAGCGCTGGCTGCAATTTTACTTGCAAATTTTGTCAGAACAGCAACATCGCCCACATACCACCCAGTGGTATCGTGCCTGGCAAACGTGCTGCCCCCGAAGATCTGGTGGTGCTGGCCCAGGCAAAACGCGCCCGCAGCATGGCTTTTACCTATAATGAACCAACAGTATTTTTTGAACTGGCCTACGAAACAGCCGGGCTGGCCACCCCGCGCGGCATCCGCTGCCTGCTGGTGACTAACGGCTATATGTCGGAAGACTGCCTGCTGGCCCTCAGCCGGCGAGTCTGCGCCGCCAACGTGGACCTCAAATCATTCCGCGACAGCTTTTACCGCCAGTACTGCGGCGCACGGCTGCAACCTGTTCTTGACAACCTCAAAGCCATGCGCAAGCTTGGCTGGTGGCTGGAGGTGACCACGCTGGTCATTCCCGGCGTCAACGACAGCGCCGCAGAGCTTAAGGAAGCGGCAGCCTTCATCCATCATGAGCTGGGCGCCCATACCCCCTGGCATCTTTCAGCATTTCATGGCGCTCACCTGATGGCCGACCATCCCTCTACCCCTCTTTCCAAGCTTGAAGAGGCCTGGAGCATTGGCCGCCAGGAAGGACTGCACTTCGTATATATCGGCAATGCGATGAGCGCTATGGGCAGCAATACGTTCTGCCCCCAATGCGGAATTATGGTCATTGAGCGCCAGGGCTACAGTGTTAACATGCATATGCAGGCGGGCGCACCGGGCGCCTGCCCTTCCTGCCGCACAACCCTGCCCGGAGTATGGACCTGATGATTCTTGTTTACACTGGTGACGGCAAAGGAAAGACCAGCGCCTGCACAGGCCAGACTGTGCGCGCAATGGGCCAGGGCATGAAAGTGGCCTTTGGACAGTTTATGAAACGCGACGGACAGGCCGGAGAGCAGACAATGCTTGCTCAATGGCTGGGGCCGCGTTTTCTGGCCGGAGGCCTCGGCTTTTTACGCCGTGACGAGGAACGCCCCGCCCACCGCGAAGCCGCCCTGCACGTGCTTGACTGGGCGCGGGAGCAACTGCTTGAAGTGGATATGCTGGTGCTGGACGAAAGTCTGTACGCCCTTGGCGCTGGCATTCTTTTACGCGACGAAGTGGAAGATCTGCTTGCCAGCGCACGTCAGCAGGACAAACATCTGGTACTTTCAGGCCGAAATGCCCCGGACTGGCTGGTGGAAGCGGCGGACCTTGTGACATCCATGACCGAAATCAAGCATCCGTGGCGAGCTGGCATCAAGGCTGCGCCGGGCATAGAATATTAGCAGGCCCCACTCTCGACTGTATCTATCTAAAGGATTTTTCATGGCGGCATTGACCATCTATGTGGCTGGTTCATTCAAACATAAACACGGCGTGCGGCTTCTTGGGCGGGAATTACGCGGCATGGGTTGCTGCATTCTTGACTGGACGGAAAAAGCCGTGCCGCCGCCGGGGCTCACCCCCGGTGAACGCCGCATCTGGATGGATACGGACAGAAACGGCGGGCAGGTTTACAGCTTTTGCCGCGATGCCTGCATCAAGGCTGATCTGGTCATTTATTACGGCGCTTCTGGACAGGATGCCGGGGTTGAGGTCGGTCTGGCAGCAGGAGCCGGAGTTCCGGTGCTGGGCATTCGCGGCCCTCTGGAAGGGCCCGGCCTCATGCTGCACGGGGCCGTCAGTCATTGGGTGGACAGTGCCGAAGAGGCTCTTGACGCGGTTGCTGCCCTTCTGCGCCATAAAGAGCAGAGCTGGAAGGAGCTGGACGCCGAACCTCATGAAGGACTCCGCCGCATGGGTCAGGCTCTGCGCCCTGACAAAGCCTGTGCGCAGGTGACACGGCAGGCAAAACCTTGAAATCTGGCTTGTACGAAAGTGTCCTGCCATATCGGGCTGTTCGGGTAAAATGACCGCTTGACGGCGAATAGAAGTTCCTGTGTTTTTTCGGCAACAGGTGGGGAGCAGCCCTTCGTGAGCATTTTACGTGCAAAGTGCTCTGGCCTGCCCCGCCGCGCATGCCTCAGGCGGCGCAGACAGTTTATTTACCAGTCTGGGGGCGCTTCTTTTCAAGGCGCACATCACCGTTTTCATAGGTGCTCACAGGCTTCCAGCCCAGGCGCATGTAAAACCCGTAGGCCCGGCTTTTGCCGTCAGTTTCCAGCCAGATGGTTTCATTCGCGGAAAACAGACCAGCTTCGGCCTCGGCCATAAGCTTGCTCCCAAGGCCGCGGCCTTCAAATTCTGGCGATACAAAGGCCGCAAAAACGCAGCCTCCCTCCACATCAATCATTGCGAATGCCACGGGGCTATCATCCACTTCAGCCAGCCACGCACACGGCCCGGCAGCAATGGTTTCTTTAATGACATCAGGCGTAATACCCATATCTGCCATCTGCTCCCGTGAGAGATGGTTTTCCTTCACGCTGGTGCGGATGTGAAAAATGGCTTCCACGTCCGCCGCTTCGGCAGGCCGTATGAGCGTGTTATCGCTTTTGTCCACGGGTTTTCCTTATATTCAGGGCAACTTCGATGTAAAACTGCTCTATTTAATCATTCCGCCTGGTTTGCAGCCTGACCGCCAAATATCAAGATGACCCGGTTTACAGGCAATTGCGCCAAAACCGGGCCATCCGTGCTGATCTATGTTTTACTGGTTTCTGCGTCAGGGCAAATCCTTGCTGTCCAGACCGCCCGGCGAGCCTCCCGGTGTCCCACCCGAAGAAGGCGGCGAGGACGCAGGCGTTGTATTCATACCGCCTGTTCCGCCGTCAGGCATCGCACCTTCGCCGGCAAGGCCCGCTCCGTCGTGCTGCTCAACCGTGCCTGTGCCAAGCTGCCCGACCTTCTGCGGCAACATAAGATAGCTCGTTACGGAAGTTACGCCCGGCACCCCGCGTGCGGCCTGTATGGCCAGCTGCTTTTCAGCGTCATCCTTGACAACGCCCAGCAACACCACACGGCCCGCGTTCACTTCCGTATCTATACGTGATGACGAGAGCCCCTTGGTGCCAATGAGATCTTTGCGCAGTCTTGCGGCCAGCATCATGTTGTTGCTGTCGCTGGTAGCCGGGGTAAACCAGTGCGGCGTTACAGAAATGGGATTGTACCTGCGGGCGATGGTCAGGGCCTTGCCCTGCATATCCGCCGGAACCTCGCCCACAAGGAAAACATGCCGATAGAAACTGTACACCGATACAGACCAGCCCCCGGTGAAACTTTCGTCCATAAGAGCCGTTTTGATCTTGGTGGCCAAGGCCTTGTCGTCCGAAATGGTGTCCACAAGGCGTTGGTCGTCATAGAGGCCGTAGCCGCCATAAGCGCAGCCGTTAAGGGCAGCCAGCATGACCAGCAGCAGAACAAGCGCCAGACGTTGCATGTTTTTCTCCTTTGGGCCTTTATTGCTTTTCACGCCGAATGCGCGCACCCACGGCGTTAAGTTTGTATTCAATGTGCTCATACCCTCTGTCCAGATGGTAGATGCGGCGTACCTCTGTGGTGCCCTGAGCCGCCAGACCAGCCAGCACCAGCGAAGCGCTGGCGCGAAGGTCCGAGGCCATCACGGGCGCCCCCGTGAGTTTCTGCACGCCTCGCACCATAGCCGTATGGCCTGAAATCTTGATCTGCGCGCCCATACGCATCAGTTCCTGAACATGCATAAAGCGGTTTTCAAAAATGCTCTCTTCCACCACGCTGGCCCCTTGAGCCAGACACATCAGGGCCATGAGCTGCGCCTGCATATCTGTGGGAAAGCCAGGGAAGGGCTGCGTTTTCACGTCCGTACCGCGCAAGGGCGCGGAGCAGCAGCGAGCCAGTACGCCTTCGCCCTGCGGGGTGATTTCCATACCCATGCTGCGCAGTTTGAGAATAACAGCCTCAAGCTCTTCATAAGGGCAGTTGTTCAGCAGCAGCTCGCCACCCGTAATACCGGCAGCCACCAGAAAGGTGCCAGCCTCGATACGGTCTGACATGACGGGATAGGTGGCGCTGTGCAGGGAGCTTACACCCTTGATGCGGATGGTGGACGTGCCCTGACCCGTGATACGCGCGCCGCAGGCGCACAGGAAGTTGGCAAGGTCCACCACTTCAGGCTCGCGGGCCACGTTTTCCAAAATAGTTTCGCCCTCGGCCAATACCGCGGCCATGAGCAGATTTTCAGTGCCGCCCACTGTGGGCATGTCAAAAGTGATATGCGCGCCAGTCAGTTTGCGGCAGCGGCCAATGATATACCCTTCTTCCAGCTGGAAGCTGGCGCCCATCAATTCCAGCCCCTTGAGGTGCTGGTCAACGGGGCGCGCACCAATGGCGCAGCCGCCGGGCAGGGCCACACGGGCTTGCCCGATGCGTGCCAGCAGCGGCCCCAGGCAAAGCACTGAGGCCCGCATGGTGCGCACAAGATCATAGGGAGCTTCAGGCAACAAGGTGCCGGGGGTGATGCGCACCTGCCCCTTTTCATAGTGGCAGTCGCAGCCGAGCACTGTAAGCAGATTGATGGTCGTGTGAATATCGCGCAGATCGGGCACATTGGTGATGGTTACAGACTCTTCAGCCAGAATAGCGGCAAAAAGAATAGGTAGAGCCGCGTTTTTGGAACCGCTGACTTCAATAACGCCTGTAAGCGGCACACCGCCCTCAATGACCAGTTTGTCCATTAGATGTCCCCGAATGTACGGTTATTGCCGCTTTGCGGCCAATAGTGTCGTGTGGTGTTGCGCCCCGTCGGGCAGATGCGAACGTGCATGGGCGGGTAAACGCGGCCCAGTCTGGCTTGCCATTCTGGAGCCGAAATAACCCGCAGGCTGCCTCTTTCGGCGGGATGGCGAAGTGTAGTTTTTTTTCTAGATAAAATCCAGATCACCTTGATGCTAAAAAAGGCTTGCCAAAAGAAATTATCCTGCCTATAAGAACTTTCTCGTGGCGGAAGTAGCTCAGTAGGTAGAGCACCTGGTTGTGGCCCAGGTGGCCGTGGGTTCAAGTCCCATCTTTCGCCCCACAAATTTCCGCGCCAGCACAAGCCACGGCGCGGTTTTTTTTCGGAGCGTGGCGCAGCTTGGTAGCGCACCTGCTTTGGGAGCAGGGGGTCGAAGGTTCGAATCCTTTCGCTCCGACCAGATAAAAAAGAACTAGGGGTGGTTAAGTGAAAGCTTAACTACCCCTTTCTTGCGTGTGCAGGGGATCTTCAGTTTTGCTATTCACATCGCCGACTAAATAAACAGATCGTTGTTGGCACGCGTGTTATCGGAATCTCCATCGTGCCGGGCAAGACATCTTTTACATTTTGCCACTTGTTATCGCGTAAGACATGCGTTGCTGCATGGCAGACTTTCTGCCCCGATACTACCGCCAATAAAGTAGAATATCGACACGATCTGATCGGTATTCTGGACAAATATTTGGAAAGCGCCTATTTTTTAATAATGATTTTCCTGCTGTATTTCCGTCGATAGCCTCTATAAATTCACATTTCTGAACAGTGCAAAGACTACTTTACCCCTGAAATATGGCTAGCGTCCGAATTTTCTCTTTCTTACTGCACAGAGGGTTGATGATGCCACTCGCAACATACCGACGTTTTTATGAATAATCCTTGTTACGTCACCCGCCCACTGATGCCGTCAGAACAGGAATATGCCGCCTACATTTCGCGGATCTTTGCCTCCCAGCATTTGACCAATCATGGCCCTATTTCGCAAGAGCTGGAGATCCGGCTGGCGCAATTTTTGGGCACGCAGCGCGTCAACGTGTGCTCCAACGGCACCATTGCCCTGCAGCTTGGCCTGCATGTGCTTGGCCTTGCGGGCAAAACAGTTATTACAACACCTTTCACCTATGTTGCAACGCTTTCCGCATTGCTGTGGGAAGGTTGCACTGTGGTATTTGCGGACATTGACGAAGAAACATGTTGCCTTGACCCCAAAAGCGTTGCCGAACGTATCACGCCCGATACTGCTGGCCTCCTTCCTGTCAACATATACGGCAATATCTGCGATGTAGAGGCTCTTGACGGATTGGCCCAAAAGCATGACTTGCGTGTCCTCTATGATGCGGCGCATTCTTTTGGCGCCACGTACAAGAACCGAAGCGTATTAAGCTATGGCGACGCTGCCGCGTGCAGCTTTCACGCAACCAAAGTTTTCAATACCGTGGAAGGAGGCTGCCTTGTCACCCATACAGATGCAGACCGTGAGGCGTTCCTTCTTATGCGCGCCTATGGGCATCAGGGAGACGAGCACCACAGGCTTGGCACAAACGCCAAGATGTCCGAACTGCATGCCGCAATGGGCATGTGCATTTTGGACAAAGTAGCTGAAAACATTGTAGAACGCAGTATTATATGCAACATGTACGAGACGCTGCTGCCAACCAGCGGATTGCGGCGTCCGGGTTTCCGTACGGGGCTGGGCTGGAACTATGCCTATTACCCCATAATTCTTGACGATGAAAAAATCTTGGAACAAATTGTGCATACTCTTGCCAAGGATAATATTTTTCCTCGACGGTACTTTTACCCGTCCCTGAACACGCTGTCCTACGTCAAGGACGCATTGCCGTGCCCAGTGGCGGAAAGCGTAGCACGCAGGGTTCTTTGCCTTCCCCTCTATGCGGGATTGGAAGAAAAAACCGTTGAGCGCATCGCACAGAGTATCAAACATTGTCTGGCAGGTTAGAACATGGCGCAGTCACAATTTTTTCATGCGAAAATTTCCGGAATACACACAGTTGCTCCCAAAGACGTCATCCGTCTTGAAGACGAACTGCAATATTTCAAGGGCGACATCAAAAAAGCCCAGCGAATGACAAAAATAGTAGGCATGGATTGCCGCCGCGTGGCCCAGCCCGGAGTTACGCCTTCCGATCTGAGCCGTCAGGCCGCCGAACTGCTTTTCAAGAAAATGGAAGTTGATCCCGCCTCGGTTGACACCATCATTTTTCTGTCCCAGCGGCCCGACCACATCCTGCCTGCAACTGCCTGCATTCTGCAAAAAAAACTGGGCCTCTCTAAAAACTGCGCGGCCTTTGACGTAAATCAGGGGTGTTCCGGTTATGTGTACGGCCTCTGGCTCGCCTTTTCACTGATTGAAAGCCGTGCAGCCACGCGAGTACTCTTGCTGGTAGGCGACGGCATGTGTCAGACCCTTGACAGCGACAACCGTGTAGTCGCGCCGGTCTTCGGTGATGCAGGCAGCGCCACCATCGTGGAATATTCCGAGGCCGAAACCCATTCGTGGTTTTCTTTGGGCGCGGATGGCGGCGGCGCGGAAGCCCTCATGATACCTGCTGGTGCGTACAGGTTGCCCCTGCCCAAGACTGTCGAGGATTACGCCGCATATTGCGAATACCTGCGCGATCCCAACGGCACTCCGTGGAGGCTGACCAATATTTACATGGATGGCGGTGCTATCTTTGATTTTACGGTCAACACTGTACCACCGCACATTTTGGAAACTCTGGCCTGGGCAGGACAGACTCCAGAAGATATTGACTGGTTTGTGCCGCACCAGGCCAATAAGCAGATCATGTCAATGATTGCACAAGCTACTGGTTTTTCAGAGCAAAAAACGATAATGAGCGCTTTCAGCAAATACGGCAATACAGCGGCAGCCTCCATCCCCACTGCGTTGTGTGATGCATGGCAGGAGATTGAGCGCAGTAAAAAGAGCCGTCTGATGCTGTGTGGATTTGGCGTGGGTTTATCCTGGGCATCCGCCATTCTGGATATGGGCAATATTATATGCACGGGCGTTACTGATTTTGATCCCCCTGCCGACAGTATGACGCAACAGGAATACCTTGCCCACTGGCAGAACAAGATTACGGGAAAAGAAACCAACCTTACTCCCAAGGAAGAATCATAGTGCTTGAACAAAAAAAATTCTTTTCAGTCCTTCAGGATATACTGCAAACAGATACCCCCATCACTCTTGCAACCTGCCTCACCGAAATGGAAGAATGGGATTCCCTGTCCATCATGTCCTGCATTGCCCTGTTTGATAAAGAGCTCGGAGTAAAAACCCGATTCGCACAATACAAGGATGTTAAAACCGTTGCCGATCTGGTTGATCTTGGGGAAGGCAAGATAGCATGACCCCGCTTACGCCGGAAAGTCGCATTCTCGTTACAGGCGCCAGCTCTGGCATTGGAAAGGCCGTGGCCCTCCTGTGCAACCAGATGGGGGCTACTGTCATTGCCAACGGACGCGACCAAGCCCGGTTGCAGGAGCTGAAGATATCTTGTGAACACCCCGAGCTGCTTCATATTGAACCGCGCGACCTGCTGGAAGATATGGATTCACTGCCGCAATGGGTTACGGATTTACGTAAAAAATACGGCAAGCTGTGCGGCCTTGTATGCTGTGCAGGCTTTGCCGCTGTTATACCCCTGCGTGCATATGACAGAAATGCGGCGGCGGACATTTATGACATCCACGTGCATGCGCCCCTGCTGCTGACCAAGGGCTTTGCGGACAAGCGCAACAACATGGGTCAGGGTTCATCCATTGTTTTTCTGTCTTCAGCGGCGGCGCTGGCCAAGGAGGCCGGGCTTGCAGCCTACGGCGGCGCCAAGGCTGCCGTGCAAGCGGCCACCATTAGCCTGAGCAGGGAGCTTGCGCCGCAGGGCCTGCGTATCAACGCCGTTGCGCCAGCTATGGTTCGCACCCCCATGAGCGAAAAATATTTTGCCATGCTCAGCCCGGAATCCCGCGAACAGGCTTTGGCCGCCTACCCTCTGGGCATTGGAACCCCCGAAGATGTGGCCCAAACCATAACATTTTTGCTGGGCGACGCGAGCAAGTGGGTAACAGGGCAAACCATAGTTATGGACGGTGGGCGCTACTGATGAAAAAAAACCTCGTAATCATTGGCAACTCTTCCGCTGCGAGGGAATGCTACTGGATGGCGCGGGAAATATGGGGAGAAAACCTGAATTTCAAGGGATTTTTATCCTTTGAGGGTTATCCGCAGAAGCTGCGGAATCTTGAAGAGATGGAAATAGGTGTGGACGACGACTATACACCGGCACAAGATGACGTATTTGTCATTGGCATCGCATCCCCGGCGTTACGGCTCAAGGCCTATGCCAAGTGGAAAGCACGCGGCGCGGCCTTTTGCAACCTTGTGCATCCCTCTTCGTATGTTGGTGAAAGTTCGCTCATCGGTGAAGCCATAATCGTCACCGCCAACTGCCATTTTTCGTGTGATGCGGTCATTGGCAACGCCAATTATTTCAACGGGGCGGTTGTTGTAGGACACGATGTTGTCATTGGCGACGGCAATTTTTTTGGCCCCTACGCCCTTATTCTGGGCGACACGCACATAGGAACCGGCAACGCATTTGGCGTGCGTTCCGTTGTGCTGCCAGGGGCCAACATCGGCAACGACAACATCATTGCGCCCGGCGCATACATTTACAAAGGTTGCCGCAACGGCTGGCGCATGGCGGGCAACCCGGCCATGAGGATAGACTAATCATGCCGGAACTTTCACTTATTATACCACACCACAACCATCTGCAATGCCTGCCACACCTTCTGGACAGCATTCTGGCCCAGGATTTTAAAGATATCGAGGTGGTGCTGGTTGACGACTGCTCGGACGAGCCGTGCCTGCCACTGGTGGAAGCCTACCGGGCAAAAGGACTGAACATAACCCTGCTGCCGCATGCCGCCCCCATTTATACAATGCGGGCCAGGCTTGAAGGTATGCGGGCCGCCAAAGGGAACATCATCGGTTTTGCCGATGCTGACGATCTTATATGGGGAACCGAGAGCCTGGGGAAGAATGTAGCCCTGTTCCAGCGGGAACAGCCGGATATCCTGCACTTTCGAACTGCCCGTACAAACGCCGACGGCAGTTTTGCGGCATGGTTTCTGGCTATGGACCCTCCGGTGGAACACCTGACGGGCCTTGATATTTTTCAAACCTACGTCACTTCCCCCAATTTTCAGCAGCAGTCTACTGTCTGGAACAAATTTTTCTCCCGCAGCGTGGCACACAAGGTCTGCCACGCGCTGGAACACAGCAGTGTGCGGCGCTTTGTGGAAGATGCCTGCATTTGTCTGACTGCAACCTTCCATGCCCATAAATACGTTGGCAGCCCCTACGCGGGCTACGGGTATGCCTATGACTTTTCCAATGAGCGTTTGAAATGCGCTGAAGGCCCGGAGCGTGCCACATACGTGTGGTACATGTTGCAAGAACTGCCAGCCTACTTTTCGCGGCACGGCTGCCCCCAGCCCCTGCTGGACGCGCTGACCAACGTGCTGACGGAACATCTGAGCATCAAGGTGGGGCATGCCAGCACGGCAGCGGTAAACAGGGACGGCATGATCGTCTCCGATGCGGCCATTGACGACATGCTGCGTCATACGGACGCCCGCACGTTCATCAAAGTGCTTCTGCTTGGCAACCAGCATAACGCGGCAAAAATTCTTGGGTGCCTGCAAACCCTGCAGCCCAATCCCGGGAAAGCCTCCTGATCATGGCCGCAATGCAGCACACAGCCGCGCAATGGCGTGAAGTGGTTTTTCTGGCCGATTTTTTTCGGCTGCCGCCCACCAAAACCCTTTCATCCATCAAGGCAGAAGCGCACTGGCACTATTTTGCCGACAGTTTTTTTCATCTTTGCCGCTTGCCTGCCGCGCAAGGCACGGGCCTGCCCGTGCGGCAGGTACGCCACAATGATCAGAGCCGGCAGGACATGCGCCAGTTTTTTGCCAGATGCGCCGATGCTGCCACAGCACCAGAACAGAGCGACTGGCTGGCCCTTTGCCGCCAGGGCGTAACAGACGAAGCCTGCGCTTTTGCCAAACAGCATATCCTGAATCGCGGCCAGCGCTGCCGCGATGTGCTTGTAGTCGGCTACAGCCTTTCCACCTTTATGGCCAGCGTACTCACCGCATGTGGTCTTGCCTGGATCAACGTTCATATTCATCCGGCAAGCTTCATGCCCGACCTTGTTTTTGCTTTTTCCACCAACGTGCCAGAAATTGCCAATACCCTGGCCCGCAACAGCATGGCGGAAGAAGACTTCGAACGCTGCGCAGACTGGCAGAAAGCGCGTTACGCTCCCAATACTTTTTTGAACTATGTTCCTGAAAACGCCCTGCTGGTGCTTGCGCAAGACTGGATGGACCCACTGCCGCTGACGCCAGACTACCAGTATAATGATTTCAGCGCCCATGAGCAGGCACTGCTCACCCTTGCGGCGCAGCATCCGGTTGTGCTGACGTATGTGAACCGCGCCGGGCCTTACATGCCCGGGCCGGGGCTTTCCAGACAGGACGAGACTCTGCTGCGGGAAAAAATAAATGCCATAATGCTGCCAGTTCCCCACCTGTTCTTGAAAAACACCGTCATGATGCTGTCACACCCATCCATCAGCACGGTGTTAGGGCTGAACAGCAAAAGGCTTGATGAGGCCCGCTGGTTTGGAAAAAATGTTATCCAGCTTGTGCCATCACCCGTTTACTTCAGGCCGGACGCTCCGGTTACGGCAGAGTCGCAATGCGCGATCACACCGTCTATTTCCTGCTTTGCTGCGGAATTCTGGGCATTGCTTGTACGGCAAACGGACGCCGCTCCCAGAACCACTGCCGTGCAGGCGGCCAACAGCATGCACCTTCCCAACGCACGCCTTATCTTCCGCGGCGGAGGCAGCGATTTTGATGACAGCAACAGTGCTACGGTTGCAGCAGGCCTTGCGCAAGCGCGTAGCGAGGCCACGCAAGCCCGGCATGATGCGTTGCTGCACGGCCTGCGCCACAGCCTTGAGCAGGAGCCCCCGGCTGCTCCACTGCCTGCAGCCCCTGACGTGCAAAAAAACTATGCCCTGTTTTGCGCCGGAGACGAAAACTATCTCTTCCCTGCCATTGTTGCGCTGGAGTCCACGCGTCGACGTACCGGTCAGGCCGACGCATTTTATGTGACAGACATCCAGTGCCTGTCGGACGCGGGCAAGGCCCTGCTAGACAAATATGGCATTGAGCCTCTGCACAGCAAAGATGGAAGCACCTTTGATATCAAGCATATGCACACCACGCCCGAGGCCTATGTGCAACTTTTTGTGCCTGAGATGCTTCATGCCAGAGGCTATGCCTACAGCCTTGGTGTCCATGCCGATGTTGTTTGTGTGCGCCCCTTCCACCCGGATGAGATTTTTGCCCGTACGTCTTTTGTAGCCACCAGCGGGGCCAACCCTGCAGCCAGGTTTTTTTCCATTACTGACAACCATACCAGCATCCAGCAGGAGTTTGACCCATCGCCCCGGAGCTGGCTTGAACCTCTGAACAATCCTGGCGTATTTTTTGCAAATAACGCTGCACTGACAAAAATGCAGCTTTCGCAGCAGAGCGCACAGGCATACGCAAAGATCGGCCCGGAATTTCTCTTTTATAATGAAGAAACCCTGCTCAATCTCTTCTGTATGCTTGATAAAGAATTTTGCCTGCAGCTTGACGACAGATTCAACATGTTTAACGGCTCTGTACTGTCAGAAAATGTGCCTTTTTTTCTGCATTACCTGAACAGCAACAAGCCCTGGCGGTTCGCCCCAAGTTCATTACGCCGCAGCGACTGGCTCACGCCTCTCTGCCCATTATTTTCCATCTGGCACCGCGAAGCAAAAGCCATTTTTGACGAGCACGACTACAACACATTTATTGCTACATCCGGAGTGTAATTGTGGATTACATTTACAAGCGCTGGAGCGCACTTATTGATATCACCACTGTCTGCCCCCACTCATGCGTCTACTGCACGCGGTATGAACGCCACCTGCGGTCGGATCAGCGGCGTCATATGCCTCTGGAGCAGATAGAAGCAGCCATTATCGCCTATAAAGACTGGCCCACGGAGGTCAGCATCATCGGCGGCGAACCACTGCTGCACCCGCAGCTTGCCGAAATAAACGCCTTGCTTCGCAAGCATTTGCCGCAGGCAAAGCTGAATATGTTCACATCCGGCCTGCCCAGCACGCCCGCTACAGTCAGCACAGACGCCCCAGATCCGGATTCGCTCTACAACTGGAAGCCGGAATACCCGTGGACGCAGTGGCCGGAAACCAATTCGGACATGACGCGTACCTACCGCACCATCCGCTACAATCCACACAACGAAGAGCAGATGACCTCATGCAGCCATCATCCGCTGACCATTGCCGTGGAAGAGGCCGTGCCCAACAAGGCTCTGATGTGGAAGCTCATCAACAACTGCTGGCTGCAACGCTGCTGGAGCCCCACGGTTAATATCCACGGTGCCTACTTTTGCGAAGTGGGTGCCGCGCTGGACATGCTGCTGTTTGACGGCGTCAATGCATGGCCCGTTGAAGCTGGCTGGTGGAAGCGCAAGCCTCATGAGTTTCAGGAACAGGTCAGTAAACTTTGCCTCCGCTGCGGCATGTGCCTGCCCGGCGAGCGCCAGTTGCTTGGTCACAGGGGCGAACTTTTCAGCCCGGGCCTGTTAGGAGATTTTCGCAAGCGCAAGCTGGTCCGTCTGAACGATCACGTAACGGTAGTGGATCAGCAATACGATGTGGAAACCATCGAACGCTATGCAAAAACATGGTACCCCGGCAACTACCGTGAGGACATTGTGGAGGACGAAGACCTTCCTTCATTTTTCAAGGGCCTTAACGTCCCCCTGCGACTCAAGGACAACGACGGGTATCTGTTCCGCGTAGATACGGAGGCTGAATACGCAGCGGCCTTGAAGCAGGTTGCAAGCCTGCCTACAGTGGAAGGACAGCACCTCAGCCCCAGGCGCAGATATTTTCTGTATCAGGGGTTGCCTTTTGACGCTCTGTACGACCAGTATCCTTTTGTACTGCCCGAACACCGCCACGAACGGCACCTCTACTACCGGGGGCTGATGCTCTATATGCGCAGCCTGCTTGACGACGAAGCCTTTTCGCAACTTCCTGGTGAGGATTGTTCCTTTGAGGAATTGGCAGCCTTGCCGGATAAAATCCATTTCCTGTTCAATTCTGTTCTGCGGGTCGAAGTAGAAAAAAATGCCAAGGTGCTCGCCGGTCGCGAAGCTTACTTCTGGGGTTGCGGCGCTGCGTGGCGTCAATACCGCCAGTTTTTCAGCAACGTGAACGCCCGCTGCTTTCTGGTGGATGTGGGCAGTACGCCGCCCACTGTAGATGGCATCGAAGTACGCAATCCGGAACTCATGTCAGAAGAATTTTCCACAGACGGCAATCTGCCACTTGTTATTTTTGCCCGCAGGCAGCATATGCCCGGCATCGAGCAAGCATTGATACGTTACGGACTGAAACAACGTGAAATCATTTGGGCGCCTCTGGAGGCATAGATGAAACAGAGCAACATTTCCCCCCTTTGCCTCTGCGGATCGCAGGTTTCAGGCAAGGGTCTGCTTGCATCATTGCTGAACGGGCATCCGGACGTACTCAGTTTTTCATTCTGGCACGACTTTATGGCGTCGGCCCTGTGCTACCTGTCAGCCTGGAAACCGCCCATGCTGTACCATTTTGATGAAAAAACAGAAAAAATGTGCGATGTGCGCGCGGCTCTTTCCTGCGCGGGCAGGTGGAACCATCTGGAAGGGTTTGCCCGGCAAGGATACATTCCCTTCACTGTTTCCGGCGACAACATCGTCAAACTGCCGTTTAAACTTGACTTTTACGCTCTGGACAAGGCTCTCATGGACAGGCTCAGCACACTGGAACATCTGGATGCCCAGTCTGTTTTCAGCGAGATGCATTCAGTGCTGGGTGAACACCTGATGCCCGAAGCCCCGCGGCCCACCTGGGGAGTGAGCATGCCCCAGGTTGATTTTTTCCGCTTTGAGACTCTTCTGCAAACATACCCTCAGGCCAAAGTCGTTTACATTATGCGTGATACGCAGGAAGTACTGTACGCCCACTGCAAACGAGAAGCCTTCACGCGGCAGATGTCCATTGAAGACGCCCTTGAGGAACTTACAACGATCAAACCTGACTGGCTCAGGCGTATGCTCAAGGCAAAGGACGTTGCCGCCCGATTTGCCAACCAGCACCCTGACCGCTTCATGACCATAAAATTTACAGACCTTGTTTGCGACACAGCAACTGTTATGCCCCGACTTGCGGCATGGATCGGCATCGAAGATCTCCCCTGCCTGTACAAGGGTACCTGGAACGGCGTGGAAATAGATAAAAGACTGACGGGGAGCGTTCTGGACAAGTCGGAGAACACCCCGGCGGAATTTGCGAATATGACCAGCAAGGATATTGCTGATATCAAAACAAAAATAGAACAGGCGGGTACTCCGTCTGAAACCGCGATTGTTTCTCAGGCTGCCCGCTTTGAAAAAATGGGATGGGATTACAAAAAAGCTCTGGAAAAAACCAACGCTATACTTCCTCTTCTGGGTATCGCCGGCACATTCCACGAAAATATGTACGAAGGCGCCTCCCAGCATTGGCTGGCGCTGGCCGCCATTGTACCGGAAAAAGTTCGGCGGATTCTGGAAATAGGCACTTTTTCTGGTGATACTACCGCCTTTCTCTCGGCGCTGTTCCCCCATGCGCAGATTGTAACCTGCGATCTTCCTGATGATTCACAGCGGTATATCACCAGCTACGGCCGGCAAAACCCCGAAAAAAAACGTGCGCTTGAAGAACAGCGTGAAAAGAACCTTTCTGCAAAGAACATTACGTTTATCCAGAAAAACAGTTTTCTGCTCCCCCAATATATTTCAGGCACGTTTGACATCATCTGGATGGACGGCGGACACAACTATCCGGATGTGGCATTTGACCTGTGCAATTCCTGGCATATGCTGGCTGACGACGGAATACTGCTTTGCGATGACATTTTCATTCCTCAACCAGAAAATACTTCAAAAAATCATGATAGTTACAATGTATTTTTACCCCTGATACGGGACAACATCATTGACGTAAACTACATGTTAAAGCGGCTTTGCGTTGCACCTTCGCCGGGGCTGGAGGGCAAAATGATCGCGGCCGTGAAAAAAATACCACAATCATCAATCTGAACCAGTAATGGAAAGAAGGCGTCCGGCCCCACCTTCAGCCGCTTTGGCAGAGCACCGCTCTCTGCGAATCTGCATATTGTTTGATATGCACTACTGGCTTTTTGGAGGCGGCCCTAAATTTGTGTGGGAACTGACACATGCCATGCTGGAACGGGGGCACGAGGTCAGTATCTACAGTTCGTCCAGGTCAAAGAACACGCCTCCATACAGGTTTGACCCCCGTGCCCGGATATTCAGAGTCAGCTACTCTGACAAACATGACAACATCGCTCTGCTGCGGCAAACGATTTCGCAAGAAAATTACGATGTGGCCATTGCCATGCAGGGTGGGGTCATGCAGCTTTTCTGGGCTGTTACCCTTATGGGAACGGGCGTTCCACTGGTATATTCCGAGCACAGCTTCCCGGCCCGGGTAGAGCAGTTCTGGAACCGCGCGGGCCGTCTGGCGGCCATGAGCGGAGCAGACGCCATACACCTGCTGCTGCCGGAGTTCATCAATTCCTTACCCGCGTGGCTGCATGAGCGGGTAACGGTCATTCCCAATTCCGTGCCGGGTGCAGGTGCCACTGCAGCAAACAACAATGCAGCTTCCCCCACGCTGGTTAGTCTTGGGCGTTTTGATAAGGTCAAACAGATACCTTTGCTGGTCGAAGCTTTCGGCCTGCTGCATGACCGCTTTCAAGACTGGAAGCTGGATATATGGGGATATGGCGAAGAGGAAAAAGCGATCTCCTGGTCCATTGCCCAAAGTTCCGCCAGATCGGCAATACATATGCGGGGCATTGCCGACCCTGCACTGGACATATTCGCCCAAGCGCAACTTTTCTGCATTCCCTCACGCTGTGAAGGCTTTGGCCTAACAGTTCTGGAAGCCATGTCGCAAGGAACGCCAGCCGTAGGGTTTGCCCAATGTGCAGGCGTAAACCATATAATCAGGGATGGAGTAAACGGCCTTCTGGCGCCGGAAATGACCGCCCAAAGCTTGGCTGACACTTTGGGCAGGGCCATGAGCAACGCGGCTCTGCGCAGTGCGCTTGGGCAGGAGGCATTAAAAACGGCTGCCCAGTATGCTCCGGAACCAATTTTTGACCAGTGGGAGTCCCTGCTGCTCGATACCGCAGCCAGCAAAGGCCATACGCGCATGGACGCCTTCAAGGATGAACCTTTTGCATCCAGAGCGCGACTTTCAGCCGTTGCCAGGCGGGAATGGCTCTTCCGCGACTTCGGCAGGCCATGGCCGGGTACCTTACGCTGGTATTCAGAGGCAGCGCGAACAGCTGCCGCCAAATTTTGGAAAAGCCTTCAAAGGAGATTGGGACAATGACTCCACGCGCCAACATCCAGCCCGTATGCTGTGATGATCTTCCCGTGTATCCTGCCCCTACAGAGCAGGATTTGCGCCTTGTGGAAGAAAGCGGGCTGTTTGATGAAAACAGGTACAGACGTTGCTATCTTCTGGGAAGGCCTGCCGCCATGCCGCCGCTGGTGCATTTTTTACGGTACGGCCCAAGAAAAGGCTACCGCCCCAACGAATTTTTTGATCCCCTTCTG
>NZ_JASGDK010000193.1:0-19983 GCF_047607245.1 Desulfovibrio sp. | reverse complement strand
GTCAACGTCATCACCCACCCCTTGGCTCTGGACGGAACCACCATATCCATACGCAAATTTTCGCGGCGCAAGCTCACCCTTGAGGCTTTGGCAGACGGGGGCGCCTTGTCGCACGAAATGGTGGAACTGCTCAGGCGGGCAATGGAAGCCAAGCTGAACATTATTGTTTCGGGCGGTACTGGCGCGGGTAAAACAACACTGCTCAACGCCCTTTCATTCAAGATCAGCCCCAGCGACCGCGTCATAACCATCGAAGACGCGGCGGAACTGCAATTGCAGCAGGAGCATGTAGTGCGCCTTGAAACGCGGCCTGAAAGCATTGAAGGCGGCGGGCAGATAAATCAGCGCGACCTGATGCGCAACGCTCTGCGCATGCGGCCCGACCGCATCATACTGGGCGAAGTGCGCGGTGGCGAATGCTTTGACATGCTGCAAGCTATGAATACGGGGCACGATGGTTCCCTGTGCACCGTACACGCCAACACGCCCCGAGACGCCGTTATGCGCCTTGAAAATATGGTGCTGATGGCCAACATGCAGTTGCCCCTGCCCGCTATTCGGCGGCAGCTTGCGGGCGCAGTTGATCTTATAGTGCAGATTGAGCGTATGCGTGATGGCGCGCGCAGGGTTGTTTCCATTGTCGAGATATGCGGCATGGAAGAGGAAGTCATACAGACGCAGGAACTGTTCAGCTTTCGTACCCATTCCATCGGAACATCCGGCAATGTCATCGGAGAGTTTTTAGGAAGCGGGCTGCGCCCCAGATTCTATACAGAAAAAAGCCATCTCTTTGAGGCATAGTATGCTGAATCTGCTTACCCTGCTGATATTTTTTCTGGTCTTTGTGGGCGTGTACACCGTGCGCGCCTTCAGCCGAAAGAAACTGCGCGAAGAGGCTATTGCTGAGAGAATGCAGCGTCTTGAGCAGCAAATTGCGCGGGAATGCCCGGCGCTGGATGAAAAAAGCGATGAATCCATCTCCATAGAAGCCGAAGGTTCTTCTTCCCGTTTTCCTGCCTTGGGGCGTTTGTACTACGGCACATTGAAGAACATCGACAGCTTGGGCTGGTCGGCAACCTTGCGCCTGCGGCTGCTGGCTACGGCTGTTCTTTCTCTGGTCTTTGGGGCTGTTGTGGGCCGCATGACTCCCGCCCCGTTGCTTGTAACTCTGGCTGGAGGGGCTGTTGTTTTTGTGGCGGTTTGCCTTGTGGGCTACCAAAGAGCCATGAGTGCCCACATCGCTGCTCTGGGGCGTGCTTTGCCTGAAGTTATTGATTCTATCGCACGCATCTGCCGTTCCGGTGTGCCCGTACAAAGTTCCTTTGTCATTGCCGCCGAAGAACTGCGCGGCCCCCTGTCGACGGAGCTGCAAGCTCTGGATCAATGGCTCAAGTTGGGCGTGCCCTTGCGGCAGGTGCTGCAGGAATCCGCCCGCCGGGTTCCGCTGCGGGAATATCGTTTTTTTGCGGTCATTCTCATGATCAGTCAGGAGTCTGGCGGCCGCCTTGCGGAAACTCTGGAGCGGCTGGCTTCGACCTTACGTTCGAGAGCGGAGCTGGCACTCAAGGTTCAGGCCAAAACGTCCGAAGCCCGCGCTTCTATCAAGATCGTTGCCATGCTTGTTCCCGGCGTGCTGGCTTATATGTATATGAGCGCGCCGCAGGACTTTCATTTTCTGTTCAGCGATGTCGCGGGCATCAAGGTGCTGTGTTATTCGGCTGCAAGCGTGCTGTCCGGGCTGGGCATAACCTGGCTTATGGTCAGGCGCATACAGTAGGTGCGTATATGATACTGACTCTGGTTATAATTCTGGCCGCTAACTGCATTTTTTGCCTCGCGGTGCTGCGTCGCCAGCAACAGCGCAATCCTCTCGTGGACCGTCTGAAAAAGCATGTGGAGGCTGACAGCGCAACCCCGGTGTCTGGCGTAGCTCCCGGTCTGGGGCAGACCAACCTTCCCGGATGGCTGGTGCGTCTGGCAGGGTGGGGTGAGGTTCTGGCTGGTAAGGGAAAGGGCCGGGAAAAGCTCGAGATACTGCTGGTTCAGGCCAGTTGGCGGCAAAGGGAAGCTCTGGGCCTGTTCATGCTGGTGAAGACGGTTCTGGGCGTGATTCTTGTGCTGGCCGTGCTCTTTTCAGGGGATCAGAAGGGTTTCAGCCTGAACACAGTGGCTCTGGTGCTTGGCTCATATTTTATGGGTGGTTTTTTGCCGGAGCTTGTGCTCAAGGCGCAGGTGGCCCGGCGTTTCAATGCCATCATGCGCAGTATGCCTGACGCTCTGGACCTTATGGTTATCTGCGCCGAGGCGGGTTTGCCATTTCCCCGCATACTCAAGGTTGTGGCGCGTGACCTCGAACTGAGCGCCCCGGAGCTGGCGGACGAGCTTGCCTTCACCAGCGCCGAATTGCAACTGCTGCCTGATCGCAGCAATGCTTTGCGCCACCTTGCCGAGCGCACGCGCGTGCCCACAGTGGAGAGTATGGTCTCTACGCTCATCCAGGCCGAGCGCTACGGAACGCCCTTGGCGCAGGCCTTGCGCAATATCGCTGAAGAAAGCCGCAATACCCTCATTCTCAGCCTTGAGGAAAAGGCGGGCAAGCTGCCCGCGAGGTTGAGCATTCCCCTGATGACATTGATTTTGCCCCCGGTGGTGGCGCTGGTCGCCACTCCGCCCCTCATGCGCGTGATAAGGAGTCTCATGTGATGAATATGCGTCGTGAAACCGCTGCTTTCTTGTTGCTTATTGGCTGCTTTGCCCTGTCTGGTTGCGCAACGTCCGGCAAAGGCGGGCAGGCCAGCCTGAGTGAAAGAACCTTCGCCCCCAAGGCACAGGCCGCGGCCAAGGGCGACCAGGAGATCGCGCCTGCCAAGGGTTTGCGGCTGGCGCGTTTGCTGCGGGAGCAGGGCCGGTTTGAAGGGGCATTGAGCATTTATTCCCGCCTTGATGAAAGGGGAAAGCTCAGCCCTCTTGAAAAGCTTGAATATGCCAGTGTGGCCTCGCTGGTGCAGCCGCCGCGTGAGACCCTGAACCTCTTTGTAAGTGCGCAAAGCGCCATTGAAGCCAAGGGCAGAGGAGTGAGCGACGCAGACAGGGCCGTTCTGCATACCGGGCTTGGCCGTGCTTACATGAGCTTGGGCCAGGCAGGTCCGGCCGAGCAGAATCTGCGCAAGGCCCTTGCGCTTTCGCCAAAAGATGTGGCGGCCATGAATGCCCTTGGCGTTTTGCTGGACGCAGGGGGCGAACACAAAGAGGCGCAGGTAATGCTGGAAAAAGCCAGTGAAGGCGCTCCGGCAGACGCGCGCATAATCAACAATCTGGCGCTTTCCTATGTGGCCAGCGGTGATATGGAAAAGGCTGAAATGCTGTTTAACAGGGCCAAAAGTCTTTCAGACAGCACTAGCATCAAGCTTAACCTGGCCTTCACAATGTACATGCGCAAACAGAAAGACCGGGCACGCGACGAATTGCTTGCCCTGATGCGTCCCAGCCAGGCAGAGGGTTTCATGACTTCTTTTGGCCAGATGCAACAACGCATCAACAAGGGCGCAACTTCAATGCCGATGGAAATGATGCTGGCAGCCAACAAGCTGGTGGAAATTCAACCTCCGACAGACGCGCCCAGCGAACCCATAATCGGCGAAATACATGAAAGCCGCGAAGTATCGAGCTACGACGGCCCGGCTACTCAGACCCCGGTACGCCGTGTTGCCCTTGACGAAAACGATTTGCCGTAAGCTTTGCGTACGCAGGTACACACAGGGAAAGGAGGAAAGCATGCACAGGCATTCACAGCGGGGCGTCATATCGGTTGAAGCGGCCTTTGCCTTTCCCTCTATTATTATGCTGGCCATGATCGCTTTTGAATTTGTCAACGTGGTTCTGACTATTGATATGGGCGACGTGGCCTTGCAGAGCGCCGTGCAGCAGGCGCGGCTTGAGGAGACCCTCACGGAAGATTCGTTTGAAAGCGTGGTGCGCAAGGGCATCGTAACATTGTCCCACGGTTATTTGACGCAAGACAACATCACCAATGTGGATGTACGCCGCTATTCTTCCCTCAGTACTCTGCGCAGTACCGGAGAAGAGGAAGATGCTGACAGCGCCAATGAAAAGGGCACCAAGGGCACAACGTTTCCGGCCTGGAAAGTGACGGTGGACATCCGCAAGCCATTTCTGACCCCGCTGCCAAGACTGATGGCTTATACTGAAAATGAATTTGAATATCGTTTTGAGCAGGTTCTCGGTTATTTACCAGAAACAAAGGACCAATGATCCGTGTCGCGCTCACGTAAAGAACGAGGCTCTCTCGCGGTTGAGGTCGCGCTTCTGATCCCGATCCTCATGTTTGCCGGATTGATCGCCGCAGACATGTTCAGAACGGCCATAGAGCGTACCCGGCTTGAAGAAACGGCCAGCAGTCTGGCCCTCAATCTTTCGGTCCAGAACACCCTGACCAAGGACGGGCTGGACGCGCTGACCGAAATCGTCATGCAGGGGCATACCGAAGACCAGGACATTCTCATCATGAATGTCTACTTGTCCGGGCGCATCAACTGGCTGCTGGAGAGGGGCGGATCTGAGGGATTGTGCGAGCCTTCATCCGATGGCCGCTACTATACGGCAGAGCTGCCCGAAGATCCGCCGGATGATGAGAAGAACAAGTCTGATAAAGAGTCTGCCACTTCTTTTGTGATTGTGAAGGCCTGCCGCGATACGTCGAAGATGTTCAGTTATGGCGGCATCCAGTGGCCGGACTATCTGCAGGTGGAAAGCCTGTACCGGGCCCGGCACCAGAAAATCGAACTGGATGAGAGCCTGCAAGAAGAAAACCGGATAGCCGGTAGCGAGGAGTAGGAAGATGAAGCGTGCCACGTTTAGCATATTCTTGCAGCGACTGTTGCGCGGCGGCAAACAAAAACGCCGCAGCGCGGCGCGTTCGCAGGCCGGGGCCGGGGCCGTCACCGTCGTGGGATTTCTCGGCGCCTGCATTGCCGTGGTGGCCTTCGCGGTGGACAGCACGCGTATGACTTCTGACAGCGCCCAACTCAAGCACGCCACCGATGCTGCGGCCATAGCCGTTGCCCAGTCCTATGCCAAGGATCCCACAACCAACGTGAATGAAATGGCAGAAAGGTACATCAAGGCCAACCTGGGTACGGATTCCAGCCAGCTTGGCAAGGATATAGAAATCAGCGTCACCCCTATGACCTGGGAAGAATATGACGGTTTCAGGGTCACGGCCGTTTTCAAGGCAAAGCCGGTGGCAATGGGCGGGCAGATTACCCCCGTTGAAGTGTCTTCGGCCGCGGTGGCAGTATACAATCCTTTGGAAATAGCGCTGGTTCTGCCCAATACGTTAACAGAAGACGAAGGTGAGCTGGCGGTGTTGCGCCGCCTGAGCAAAGAGTTTGCCTCAAGTCTTATTGAAGACAGGCCTGACCGCTGGATGGCCCTTGTGCCTTATAGCCAGACCGTCAACGTCTATGACCGTAAAAACACCAACCGCATACGTGAGTGGGCTGAATCATCAGCACTGAAGCCCGTGGAGCTGACCTCTCTGTTTATGCGCAACAGTTATGGCATAAGCAACCTCGCCAGCCGCCGCATGCCTGACCTGCAAAAAGAACTTCTGGGCGTCTACCGTGGCCTGAATATTGGCGACAACTACTTTTGGACAAAACCGCCTGCGGCTTCGTTCAAGGTACATTATAGGCACGACCTGCCCATCAACGCGCCACAGATGCCCTATATCCAATGGACAGGCCCCAATCCTGATTTCGGTGAGGCCACGGGCGTAGCCGACACCCGCTACATTGTGGCGGACAAGGGCTGCCCCGCCGCGCCGCTGTTGCCTTTGACCAATGACATGAATGCCATAATCAAGCGTCTTGGCGAAATGAAGAGCCAGTTCAACGTTAACTACGCTATCGCGATGGGCTGGGGTGCAATGGCGCTTTCGCCTGCCTTCAGAGGATCTGGCGGCTGGGGCGATCTGGAACATCCCCTGGATTTCAGCAGCAAAACCAACACGAACATCAAGGCCATTGTCATGCTGGCCAATACAATGGGCAATTGGTTCGATTCCGACGCCTATAATTTTTACGTAGGGCAGGATTCTGCCAGCGATAGTTCAAGCCAGAGCGGTTCAACCGATCCCGATGATACGTCTACAGGCGATCCCAAAGATGAGGGCAATACAGAAGCCAAGGTTTATGGCCCTGTGGCAAAGCGCTTCAAAAACCTCTGCCTGAGTTTTCGCCAGAAAGACATCCTTTTTTACTTCATTGGCGTGCGCCCGGGCGACCCTGAGGATTATGGCCGCGCCATCTTTGGTAAGTACGGTTATCCCGGCCTGCTGTTCTGCGAAAGCAGCTCCGGCGATGTGGGCTTTGTGAACGCCGATTCATTCGCTTCGGGCGAGGGCTATATCCGGGAAAGGCTGGAAAAGATCGCCGCCAGTCTTGAAAACAAAAGCAGCTTTGCGCGTCTGGTGGAATAGCAACTGATGCGCGCCCGCGAAAAGCCGATGGCGCAGCGCAGAATTTTTCCGCATCCACAAGCCGTATATAGAAATAATCCGTAACAGGAGCAACGAGATGAAAAAATCCGCACTTTCCACCAGTTCTGGTCTGGCTCTGGCCCTGGAACCGCGAATGATGTTTGACGGAGCCGCCGTGGCCACAGCCGCCGAGGTGGCTGCGCAAGCGGAGCCGGTTGCTCTGGCCGCAAATAGCGCCGATGCTCCGGGGGTTACCGCCACCGGCAACGATCCCTCGGTCAGCATTGATGAGCACGGTACGGCTGCAGCTGATGTTGATCTTTTCAGTGGCGTGTCAGTCCATTCTGACAGCAATAACGAAGCTCTTTCAACGCTTGTAATCACTGTGGATACATATGGTGACGGCCATGCCCTGGTCATTGACGGCACAGCCATCGCCTTGACTCCTACTTCCGCGCCCGGTGAGACCGCCAATGGATACTATAGCTATTCAGTGGAGATTACGGGTGGCAAGGCCAACATTACCATCTATCTGGATAATGGAGACAATTCTCCCTCCGCCGTGGCCAGCCTGATCGACGGCATTTCTTACCGGGTTGTCGACGGTTCCAAGGTTACGGGCGGCTCTGTCAGTGTGACCCTGACCAGTCTGTCCGACTCTGGTGACGACACGGCTGACCTGAACATTGCATCTACCATAGCTGTAAATAGCAGCTTCAATATTGCCCCTGATCTGGACAACAGGGACGAACTCACCCTGTCGGAAACCATCTATGGAACCAACCTCGGCAGCGCGGTAGACGTGGCCTATTCCTCTGATGGCAAGTACGCCTATGCGGCAGACAGCTCCGGCCATATTTCGGTTTTCAGCGTGAGCTCCAGCGGGCAGTTGACGGAAATACAGTCGCTCAGCGGTGTGGCCGACCTCGGCAGTGTGAACGGGCTGGCCCTTAATGAAGCGCAGTCAACGCTGTATGCGGTCAACGGCGGCAAGCTCGTGATTTTGGACATCCACTCCGACGGTAAGTTGCAATACAAGCAAACAGTAGATCTTCAGAACCCTGCGTACGACGTCTATGTGTCGCACGACGGCAAACAGGTCTATCTGAACAGCCAGTACGATGGCATGTATGTGTACAATGTCGATGACAATGGCCAGCTTGCCTATAGTGGCGGGCATTTTAGCGAAAGTGGAGTCGGGCGGCAGACGACCGTGGTGACATCCGGGGAATATTTGTTTGCCACAGGCAGTGGCAGCATGTGGGTTTATTCCCGCAACCTCACCACGGGCGAACTGAGCCTTGTAAGCCAGATAAGCACTGGCGTTACTGAGTCCGTTGCTGCCATGCGCACCTCGACAGACGGTTCCAGAGTTTTTGTGGCCTACGGTGGCAAGCTCGTCACATATTCTTTTGGCAGCGGTCAGCTGACCAAGCTTGGAGAAGCAAGTGCTACCGGCATCACTGATATGGAAGTTGGCAGTGATGGAACCCGTCTCTATGTAAGCACCTCTTCCGGTTCAGTGCAGATTTACACGGTAGACTCTAGCGGAAGCCTTTCCCTGAGCGGGCAGGCGACCGGTCTTGAAGGGGCAAATGCCCTGAGCCTTGATGCTGATGGCAATGTGCTGGTGGGCGGTAAAAACATCGCCTTGCTGGTTGCGCACAAGACTGGTTTGTATGGCAGCGAAATTTCGTTTGCCGATGGTCTCACGCTTTCTGACGCCAACTATGATGTGCTGAACAGCGGGCTGGGAAATTATGGCGGCGCAAAAATCACTATAGAGCGTGAGGGCGGTGCCAACGCTGAAGACAGTTTTACATTTGCCAACAGCAGCGGCTACGCGCTTAACGGCAATACCGTGCAGGACAGTGAGGGCAAGACGCTCGCCACGGTGACCAATACTGGTGGAAAACTGACTGTAACCTTTGCCGACGGAGTCACCAAGGGCCAGGCCAATGCCATTCTGCACCAATGGCGCTACACCAACGATACCGTGGTTGAAGGCGGCACAGCGGTGAGCCTGAAAATTGTGGCCAACGACGGCAAGGCTGACAGTGAGGCCATTACAGTTGCCCTGAGACTAGGCATCAATACCGCCCCTGATGTATCGGCTACGCCTGTGTCGCAGGGGCCGTATACGTCGTCTGGCGCTGAGGTAAACCTGTTTGTCAACACAACGGTTAATGCTGGTGAGGCTGGGCAAACGCTTGCAGAGCTGCAATTTACCATAAGCGGTATTTCTGATGCGGCAACTGGTGAATATATCAAGGTGGACGGCAGCACCATTGCGCTGAATAAAAATGCCACAGGCACCACCAGCGGCGGCTATATCTATACCTATACGCTTTCCGGCGGCATTGGCACTTTGTCCATCACACAGACTTCCGGCATGAGCGCCTCAGGCCTGGCAACCTTGGTGAATGGTGTAAAGTATGGCTACTCGGGCAGTGACGGGGTTGCAGGCACACGAACATTCACCGTCACCCACATCAAGGATACAGGCGGCACTGACAACAGCGGGCAGGACAGTAGTGTTCTTGATGTGGCGTCCACCCTTACTCTGGCCGTTAACAGCGCCCCTTCGCTGGATATCGACAGCGGCAATACCGATCCGGCAGTTTTTTACAATGACGGCAAGCTTGCGGGCTTCAACGATTATGTGAACGAAATAGATATCTCTGCTGACGGTAAAACCGTGGTCGTTTGCGGAACAAGCGGTGGAAATGGTGGCGGCAGCGGTACCTTGTATGTTTTTGCACGCGACGTTGCCACTGGCGAACTGACACTCGTACAGTCGTTCTCTTTGGGCGCATCAGGATTGAATGTGAACGGGCTGACGTCATTCACAAGCTCGGTCATCTCTCAGGACGGAAAAATCCTGTATGTGGCAGCTTGCGAAGTTCAAGACGGTAATTGGGGGGCGGTGAACTATCCGTCCACTTCGGCAGGCATTCTTCTATTCAGCCGTGATTCGGCAACAGGTAATTTCGTTTTCAAGGGAGTACAGGCACAGCAAGGGGTAAGCGGCGTAGACGGCCTTGGGAAGGTCATCAGCGAACTGGTGCTCTCCAACGACGGCAAATTTCTCTATACGGCCAATGGCCTTCTCATGAATCACAGCAGTGCCAGCCAAAGCGCTATTACGATTTTTTCCATTGATGCAGCAGATGGATCTTTAGGCTATGTAGGTACGCATTCTGGTGGCAGTGCGGCCTCGGGTATATATAATCCCAGCAATATTGTTCTGTCATCTGATGGAAATTATGCGTATGTGTCAAATTCTTCTGGAAATTGCATTGGTATCTTTGCACGCAACTCCGCTACTGGTGGTTTGACTTACATAGCAACTGTCAATGAAGCGTATATCAATGCAGACAGCGACGGTTCAACGTGGGTGAACGGCTCTCTTTCCACCTTGCAAGACATCGTCATCACACCTGACGGAAATTTTGTTTATGTCAGCGCGGCGGTAAACGGCGGCAATAAAATTTCTGTTTTCAGCCGTGATGCGGGCACCGGCGCGCTGCATTTTGTGGAATCATTTGCAGTGACCGGATTTACGTTTGTGCGCGAACTGGTTGTATCTGCTGACAGTTCCACCCTGTACGTTGGTGGCTATGGGGCAAGCAGCATTCAACTGTACTCCATCAATCCCAATACTGGTAAGCTGAATCTTTCCAGCACACTGGCTCTTAGTGGGCAAGCCGGACATATTGTGGTCAGCCCTGACGGAAAGAATATCTATGGCGGCACATACAATATTAGCTCGGGACTCCAGATCGCCAGTGCCATGCCAGTGGTGGTGTTCAACGGTTCTGAAGTGGTCATCGGCAGCGGCATTACCATATCTGACCCGGACTACGACACTGCCGGAAATTACGCAGGAACCTCAGTAACCATAGAACGTAGCGCCGGGGCCAACGCTGCGGATGCTTTCGGCTTTGCAAACAACACCTCGCTGAAGCTCGATAGCGGCAAGATTTTGTATAACAATGTGGAAGTAGCCACATTTACCGTCAGTGGTGGAAAACTTGCCCTTACTTTTACGGGCAGCGTGACGGGTGACGTTGCCAATCAGGTTCTGCACCAAGTCACCTACAAGGGCAGCACAACACTGGCCTGCACAGACTTTACCGTTACAGTGACGGATGCCCCCGGCAAATCAGCTTCAGGCAAACTTGCCATCATGTACGAAGGCCCCAACAGTGCGCCCGTACTCGCCAATACCGCGTACACGCTGGGCAGCGGCGCGGTGGACACTGCCTACAGTGTGCGTTTGCCTGCGGGTCTGTTTACGGACGCCGACAATGACAAACTCACCTGGAGTGTAAGCGGGTTGCCTGCGGGCTTGAGTTTCAATGTCGATACCCGCGTCATTTCCGGCACGCCTACGGCGTCCGGCCTGTATACTGTAACCATAAAGGTGACAGACCCGGATGGCCTTGAAGCCAGCCACACAGTCAAAATCAGAATCAGCAGCCCTACTGATCCCGGCCTCAATGCAGACGCCGTGGGCGGCAGCTATCCCATCAATGCGGGCGGCACCCCCACAGGAAGCGATGTCGACCTGTTCGCAAACGTCAGCATCACGAAGGATACTTCCGATCAAAGCCTCAGCAAGCTTGTAATCACTGTGGATACGTATGGCGCGGAGCATGCGCTGATTATCAACGGGCAGATTGTGTCCCTGACCGCAAAGGATTTCACACAGATAGGCGACTACGGCTACAGCGTTGCCATTCAGGGCGGCAAGGCGATTATAACCATTGATCTCTACGAAAAAGGTGATGACCTCGCCGCCGTGCAAAGCCTTATCGACAGCATGGCCTACCGTGCCCTGGACGGGACAAAGATACAGAGCGGCGTCATTGGTGTGACCCTTACCAGTCTGTCTGACATCGGCGATTCCGCCACTGGCGGTGCGGAAGACGTTACCCGTCTGGACATCACGTCCAAGATTACCATTGCCAGCGAATTTAACATGCCCCCCGACGTAGTGGACAAGGGCAGCCTTGATCTGGCCCAGATCATCTACGGAACCGGACTCAGTGATGTGCGTGAGGTAGCCTGGTCGGCCGATGGCAAATACGCCTACGCAGCTGACAGCAATGGCAACCTGTGCGTGTTTGAAGTGGGGGCCAATGGCAAACTCAAGGAAGTACAGAGCCTGCCTGATGTGCCGGGCCTTGATGGCTTCACCGATATGGCTGTTAATGACAAGGCGTCAGCGCTCTATGTCATGAACGGCGACAAGATTGTAGTGCTGAAAATCGGGGCAGAGGGCAAACTTGGCGACGCCCAGAGCGTGGATGTAAGCATTCTTAAAACGCCCGAATGGAATCCGGATGGATACGAAGCTTCAACTCAGGGCGTGAAGCTTGTGGTGTCCGATGACGGCACCCAGGTCTATGTGACCACTTCATATGAAGGCCTGTACATCTTCAAGGTGGATGATACCAGCGGCCTGGTTGCGGTGCAGTATCTGGACGACAATACCAACGTGACCTCCGTGTATTCCAAGGGCGATTATGTTTTTGTAGGGGCCGGGGGCTTTGAATCCACAATCACCGTGTACAAACGGGCTGTGGATGGCACGCTAAGTGTTGTGGACAGCGTGGCCATTGACATGTGGAACTGGTCGCCCAACTTCAAGTTTGAAACCTCGGCTGACGGCTCCACCTTTTTTGCGGGTTACATTTCTGACGGCGAAGGCAAGGTGTTTGTGTATTCCTTTGCCGAGGGCCGCCTGACGCTTCTCAGTGAAGCCTCCATGCCCGACCTGGCAAGCATGCAGATCAGCGATGACGGTAAAACGTTCTATGCCGGATTTTCGGACGGAACCCTGCGGATTTACTCCGTGGATACGGGCGGTGCGTTAACACTTACGCGCACGATAACCGGCCTTGACGGAGCCAGCTCTTTAAGCCTTTCTGCCGACGGCGATATCCTGGTTGGCGGGAAGGGCATAGCCCTGTTAAGCGCCACGCGTATGGGCCTGTACGGCGATAATATTTCCTTCGCCGATGGGATAACGCTTTCTGACGCCAATCTTGACCTGCTGAACAATGGCGCAGGCAAGTATGACGGTGCAAGCGTCACTGTTCAGCGCGCAGGCACTGCCAGCAGCGACGACGTTTTTTCCTTTAAGGATGGCAGTGGCTATACGCTCAGCGGCAGCGACATCATGAAAAATGGCGAAAAGGTCGCCACATTCAGCAACAGTGGCGGCGTGCTGACCCTGACGTTCGCCGGCGAGGCCACAAAGGCTGATGCCAACGCCATTTTACAGCAATGCCGTTACCGCAACCAAAGTGCCCTGGCGTCTGAAAATGCCATATCACTGACCCTGACTGCCAGTGATGGAGAAAAATCCAGTACTCCCTTGGGCATTACGCTTTTGCTTGGCATAAATACCGCCCCTGAACTGACAACGACTCCCAAAAACAACGGCACCTATACCACTGTGGGTGCAGAAGTGCAGGTCTTCAGCAAAACCTCTGTGGACGCTGGCGAAACCGGGCAGGGCATTACCGAACTGCGGTTTACTGTCGACGGTCTTTCCGGCGGCGCTGCGGGCGAATACATCAAGGTGGACGGCACAACCATCAGCCTGGGCAGCAATGCCAGCGGCACAACTGCAAGTGGCTATACCTATACTTACACAGTTACAGGCGGCACAGGCACGCTGACCATAAGTCACGCCAGCGGGATGGGCGTCAAGGCCGTGGCCGCTCTGGTGGATGGTATTGTCTACGGTACTTCCAGCGCCGATGCTGCTTCCGGCACGCGCACCTTCACCATAAGTCACATCAAGGATAGCGGTGGTACGGCAGGCGGCGGCGCTGACAGCAAGGAGCTTTCCGCCGCGTCGTCGGTCACCGTGGCCATAAACCTGCCACCTGATCTTGACGCGGGCAACAGTGACCCGGATAGCGGTTTTTACTACAGCGACGGGACGCTGCACGGATATGACGGTTACGTGTCTGACATCATTGTTTCCGAAGACGGCAAAACGGTGATCGTCAGCGGCAACAGCGGCAGCAATAATGGCGGATCAAGTTCGCTCATGGTCTACGCCCGCGATGTGCAGACAGGCAAGCTGACACTGTTGCAGACCTTTACTCAGGGCGTAAGCGATAACCCCGCGACCACGGCTATTGAGATCAACGGTCTGAACCAGATATCCACCATGACCATATCGGCGGACGGCGGCAGACTTTATGTGGCCGGATACGCCGCCAACGGTTCTGCCTCGGCCTATTCCATAACCCTGTTTACCCGTAATGCAGACACTGGCCTTCTCACGGCCGTGGGCATTGTGGCTTCACAGGGCGTCGGCGGCGTGAACGGTCTTGACGCTGCGGTTTCTTCCATAGTTCTTTCTGCTGACGGCAAATCCCTCTACACAGTCAACGGCACCACAGCCATACACGGCACTACCGGGCAGTCTGACCTTACGACATTCAGCGTCAAGGGCGATGGCACCTTGAGCTATGTGGGTGTCTACACCGGGGGCAGCGGTGCGCCGGAAGTATTCAATCCCAGCGGACTGGTCATTTCATCTGACGGCAAGAACGTGTATGTGGCCAACGCTTCAGGATCATCCGTAGGCGTATTTTCGCGCAATACTGATACCGGAGCGCTGACATACCTGGGCGTCATCAACAAGACAACCATTGCAGGAGACAGCAACAGCGGAAGCCAGCCCAGCGACGACCGTTATCTGGAAGCGCTGCAGGATATTGTCATTACTCCGGACGACGGGTTCGTTTACGTCGCCTCTGGAACAATGGGCATGGTTTCCGTTTTCAGCCGTGACCCTGCATCGGGCAGCCTGACCTATGTGCAGTCATTCAGCGCTGTTAGCTTGAGCGGTATCATGCTGCGCGATCTTGCGGTGTCGTCCGATGGTAAATTCCTCTATGTCGGAACCTACGGGAGCAACAAGATTCTGGTTTGCTCCATTGATGAAGACAGCGGAGCGCTGTCGCTGAACAGCACATTTACAGCTGCGGGCACGGGAGGCAGCGCTCACCTTGCAGTCAGCTCAGACGGGCTGAGCCTGTACAGCGGAACATATGCCTTTTTTCCCGGCTTGAGTATGGGCTCGGCCATGCCCGGAGTGAAATATTCTGGTTCAGAAGTGCTCATTGGTAAGGACATGACCATATCTGACCCGGATTTTGAAAAAACGGGCAACTATTCCGGCTTGAGCGTCAGTTTTGAGCGAGCCTCTGGGGCTAGTGCCGACGACGTGTTTGGTTTTCAGGCCGCCAACAATCTTACACTCGAAAGTGGAAAGATATTGCTCAATGGGGTGGAGGTAGCCACATTTACGGTCACTGACGGCAAACTTGTGGTTACCTTTGCAGCGCAAGCTGGAGTTAACGGAACGGTGGTCAACAATGTTCTGCACCAGATTACCTACAAAAATACCAGCAACACCTTCACCTCGCTGACCGTTACAGTAGGCGACGGTGAAAAATCTGTTTCAAGCTTTATTGCTCTGGTTGAATCCAATGCCGCACCGAGCTTGAAGGCTACCCCTTCTGGCGGCACCTATGCCTTTGATGAAAGCAGCACGCCCCCCGCAGAGGGCATCAAACTTTTCGGCAACGTCAAGGTTGGCCTTGGCGACGATGATGAAGCCCTGAAAGATCTTGTAGTTACGGTAGACAAATCCGGTTCGGCGCACACCATTGTGATCGACGGCACGGCAGTGGCCCTTACCAATAACAACAGCCTTGTCACCAGCAATGGATATACCTGCGCTGTTTCTGTAGTTGATGGCAAAGCCACAATAACCATTTCGCTGAACGGCAAGTCTGTTGACGCAGTGAAAACACTTGTTGAAGGCATGCGCTACAGCCGCAGTGCAGAAAATCTCGTGCGCGAAAGCGTCACCGTAACGCTGACCAGCCTGTCTGACACTACGGACACCACAGCGCGCAATATCAGCGCTGTGGTGTCCGTCTATGTGCCCAACCGTGCCCCGGCAGTTGCAGATCCCGCCTACACTCTGGGAGAAAAAGCCTCTGCCGACAAGGGTGCGGTTTACTCTGTCACATTGCCTGAAAGCCTGTTCAGTGATCCTGATGGCGACAGTCTGACCTGGAGTGTGATGGTCAAACTGCCTGGCGGGACGGAATTTGTTTCGCTGGCTGAGGCCGGGCTGAGTTTTAATGCCGCCACGCGCACCATTTCGGGAACGCCTTCCCTGTCTGGCACGCTTACCTTTGCAGTCTCTGTCACAGATGCCGCTTCGGACGCGCCCAAAACAGCCACGCACGAGGTTACTCTTGTTGTGGCAAATCTGCCGCCAGCATTTGTGGATGGAACATCCTTACCGCCTTTGCCCAAGGGGGCGGCAGGCTCGGTTAACCTGAATGATCTGGTGAACAATCCTGCTGACGGCGACACGCTCACCTGGGCGCTCACAGGCGGTACTTCCCTGCCCGCAGGCTTGACCCTGAATGCTGACGGAACCATCAGCGGTATGTCCGCCATAAGCGGTACCTATACATTTGAAGTAACTGTGACGGATTCGGACACCAACAATCCCGGTTCAGCCACAAAAACAATAACGCTTACGGTTGAAAACAGCGTGCCTACCTTTAATGGTGCTGATTACGCGGGATATCAGCTTCCTCAGGCAGTTGAAGGCGCGGCTTATTCCCCCATAGTCCTGCCCGCCGACATGTTTAAAGACATCAACGGCGATGCGCTTACGTGGAGCGTTTCCGGCCTGCCTGATGGATTGAGTTTTAATCCTGCCACCCGCACCATTTCTGGTACTCCGGCAGAAGTGAGCGCAACCGTAACCATAACAATCACTATAACGGCTACAGATCCCGATGGCGCTTCTGCCAGCCACAGCCTTACCCTGACCGTGCGTGACAACACCGCTCCAGTTCCCTCGGATGTTCCGCTTGCCCCCGCCCGTGAAGGTGCGCCCTATACCTTGCGGTTGCATGACATATTTACCGATGCGGAAGGGGATGCCCTCACCTATTCGGTAACCTCACTGCCCGAAGGTCTTGCCTTTAATGCGGCTACGGGAACCATCACGGGAAGACCCGTGGTAACGGGTTCCAACAGCATAACGGTCACGGCTACAGACGCGTATGGCAAGTCGGTCAGCCACACCTTTGCGCTTACTGTTGAGGTTAACGGCCTGCCTGCTGCTTCGGACGTTTCTTTCACACCACCGCAAGCCACTGAAGGCGAAGACTATTCCCTGACCCTGCCGGAGAACCTCTTTACCGATCCGGATGGCGACAATCTCAGCTTGAGTGTTTCCGGCCTGCCGGAGGGGCTCAGCTTTGATCCTGCTACAGGGCGCATCAGTGGCACGCCCTCGGGTTCGGGAACCTTTACCATTGTCATTACAGCTACTGATCCCTCTCTTGCCTCGGTAAGCCGTTCAGTCACTCTGGTGGTTGAAGCAGCCCCCATCACGGTTCTGCCGCCAGTACGCGAGAACACGGTCATACCCGCTATGGCGGAATATTCCGTTGACGGGGGTGGCTCGCTTGCTTCGGGTTCCGGCGCTACGGCAGCTACGGAACCTTCAGGTATATTTGATGAAGAGTGGCAGAGTAGTGCCGTTATGAGTGACGTGGCACATGTATGGGCCTCGGTTGACGCCATGTGGAACGAAGATGCCCGGCGTCAGGGCTATGGCGATACACGAGTCCGTGAAAGCCGTGCCGACACCCATGCGGACGCCTCTGCCGCACAAAGAACCGTGCCGGGTCAGGTCAATTCCAACTGGGGGTACGACGTTGCCGGTAACCGTTACATGGCAGCCCTGCCGCAGGCCGCGCACCGCGCCATAAATGGAGAAATCAGCGGATATACGCTGGTTTATGCAGATTCGGGCAAGGATGCCAGCGGCGAGTTCCGGTTTGACGCCAGCGCATGGGCTCTGGTTTCACCTGGCTTCAAGGCTCCGGGCCATGTGCGGCTGCTGCTTGTGGTCACCACTGTGGACGGCAAAACAGTACGCATTCCGGTTGAGGTGAAAAGCCAGGCGCACGCTCTGAGCATTCCTGCGGCTTCCGCTATTTCTAGCACGGCTGATCGTGAACCTGTTGTTACGCCCATAGCGGCATCGGCTGCCACAGGGGGCACGGCGATGGTCGGACGCAGCGCAACTGTGTTGTCACAGGTCGGGTTGAGTGTAGCCGGGGTCGGCACGCTGGAATCTGGCATACAGGACCACACAGCCTTGTTTGCCATGCAACAGGCCGACACGCCTTTAACCCCCAGTGAAAATTTCAGGTTTTCTATGGAAATAGCAGGACAGGCGGGTGAAACTGTTGGCAAACCTGCCCTCGGAAGCCTGCTGCGCATGAGCCTTGATAATTCCCTTGCTGACCAGTCAGCGGCTTCTTCACGCGATGCCGCCAGGGCTGCTCCTGAAGTTTTGAGCGCCTAGGCATGCGGCACTGAACCTCTGCGGGACCACCAATATTTCAGCCACGCGACAAGTTCGCCCGGCCCCATAAAGGCCGGGCGCGGCGGGTGATCCCGGCAGGGTGAGGCAAGCTGTTTCAACCTTTAATCTTGGTGAAAGGAAGATAATGAAGATTCCATCCACTGCCGGATTGCGGCGTCCCGTCATGGCGGTTTTGCTGGCCTTGCTCATGTCTGCCTGCTCGGTGGCCCGGCCGCCAGCCTTGTCTAATGACGATCTTATGGCACTGACCAAGTCTGACCAGCTTGCTATGTACAGCAATCAGGAAGCCATTTCTGGCCCTATTACAGAGGACGAGGCCATAGCCAGAGCGGTGAAATACAATTTGCGCCACCGTCTGGCCTTGATGGAAAAAGCTCTGGAAGACGATTTGTCAGACGTGAAGAGCTTCAACATGCTGCCCAAACTGGTAGCGGGCGCAGGCTACAAGGTGCGTGACAACGAAGACGCCTCGTCCAGCGAATCAATCTATACAGGCAAGCAATCTCTGGAGCCGTCCAAGAGCCGCCAGAAAGAGGAAACCACTGCTGACCTGGACATGACCTGGAGTATTCTGGATTTCGGCTTGAGCTATGTGGAAGCCAAGGCGCAGGGTAACAAGGCCCTTGCAGCGGAGGAACGCCGCCGCCGCGCCATTGGCGATATAGTGCGCCAGACTCGCGCTGCTTATTGGGCTGCCATTTCAGCAGAAAAAATGCGCAACGAAGTTGCTGAAACCCTTGTGCAGGCCAACGGCGCGTTAGCCCAGTCGCGCGAAGCGCAGCAACGCCGTTTGCTGGCTCCTGTAGCCGCTCTGCGCTATCAGCGTGATCTGTTGAACCTGCTGCGCCAGATTGAACAGCTGGATAACGAACTTGCCAAGGCCAAGGCTCAACTGGCCGCGCTCATGAATCTTGCCCCCGGTACGGAATTTACCCTTGCCGCTGCTCCAGACGGACTGCGCAAGCCTGAACTGGCCTATTCGCTTGAAGATCTGGAAGTTCTGGCCATGATCCGCCGTCCTGAGCTGCGTGAAGAAAGCTACCTGGCCCGCAATACTGTGCTGGAAACCAGAATGTCCATCCTCAAGATGTTCCCCAACGCTTCCCTTTTCGGCGGGTTGCACCACAGCAGCAACAAGTTTCTGGTCAATCCCAACTGGGCCAGCGCTGGCGCGCAGGTAAGCTGGAATCTGCTGAACCTGTTCTCGCTGCCCTCTGTGCTCAAGGCCGGAGATTCGCGGGAAGCCGTGGGCGAGCTGCGCCGTCAGGCCATGCGCATGACCGTGCTTTCTCAGGTGCATGTGGCGTGGCATCAGCGTCTGTATGCCCAAAAGGCTTTTGAAAGAGCCAATGAAATGAGCAGCCTGCAAACCGCCATTGACCGTCAGGTGAGCAATGCGGCTGCCAGCAAGGCCGAAACCCAGTTGGAACTGGTGCGCACCAAGGTTGAAACCCTTCTGGCCCGCCGGGCGCGCGACCTCAGCTATGCGGAAATGCAGAATGCCCAGGACGCCATATATCAGGCCGTGGGTATGGACAGCATTCCCGAAAAGGTGGCTGACCTTTCCCTGCAGGGGTTGTCCACGGCCATTGCCCAGCAGGGCCGCAAGAATGAAGAAGGCCGCCTGTATGTTCCGGCCTTGCCCGAAAAACCCTATGCGGCGGCGGAAACTCCCAATGTCGGCAAGCCTGAACAAGACAAACCCGCCATTGTGGGCGTGCCGCTGCCTGAACCCGTTGCAACCGGCAGGCCTGTAGCCGCAAATCCTTCCGTAGCACCCGTGGGGTATACCCCGTATCAGCCAGCTCCGGTTGCTCCTGCTGTGGCGGCATCCCTGCCTGCAGGCCAGACGCATACCCCTATGCAGCCTGCCGGGTATCAGCCGCCAATGTCTCAACCTGCTGCTCTTTCCGCTTCTGCGGCCTATCCTGCGCCGTCTGTCGCCCCTGCCGCAGCCAATGCCAACATGAATCCCGCCGTGCATCTGGTGCGTGGCCAGCCGTGGGACAGCCTCGGTTCG
>NZ_JASGDK010000192.1:0-14342 GCF_047607245.1 Desulfovibrio sp. | reverse complement strand
CTTAATTCAAACATTATGAAAATATATAAATTATATATAACATCCATTATCGCCCTGTCAACCTTATTTGCATGACGCTCTGGCGCAACGCTACGGCGTGGCCTACAAGTGGTGGGCAACAGCGGCGGTAATGACAGGCTGCATCGCCACGGTGCTGTCATCAACTATCGTCAATGTGGCCATGCCCGACATTATGGGCGAATTCGGCATGGGGCAGGATCAGGTGCAGTGGCTTTCCACTGCTTTTCTGGCCGCCATGACGGCTTCGATGCTGACAACAGACTGGATGCTGCGCACCTTTGGTCTGCGGCGTTCCTACCTTGGGGCAATGGTGGCCTTTTTGCTGGCGTCGCTGGTGGGAGGCGCAAGCCCGGACGTGGAAATTCTCATTCTGTCGCGCTCCATCCAGGGGGCTGCTGCCGGGCTGGTGCAACCGTTGGCTATGGTGATGGTTTTTTCCGTCTTTGGTGTGGAAAATCGCGGCATGGCAATGGGTATTTTCGGGTTGGGCGTGGTGCTGGCTCCGGCTCTTGGCCCTACGGTGGGCGGTCTGCTCATCGACAACTATTCCTGGCGCTATGTTTTTTTGCTGGGCCCGCCGTTCTGTCTTGTCAGCATGGCGCTGGCGGCAGCGTTTCTGCCGGGCCGGGACACTACCGCGAAGCACACAGTTTTTGACCTGTGCGGTTTCATTTTGCTGTGTGTGGGGATTGGCACGCTGCTTGCCGGTATTTCCAGCGGGCAACGTGAAGGGTGGGATTCGGACTATGTAATGGGCGCGTTTTTTTTAAGCGTGTGTTCCTGGGTCGGGTTTATCATCCGTGAACGTACCTGCCCAAACCCGCTGCTGACGCTTGGCGTTTTTGCCAATCCGCGTTTTCTGGCCGCGTCAGCCGTGGCTTTCATTCTGGGAATGGGGCTTTTTGGCTCCACCTATCTCATTCCTCTTTTTGTGCAAACCATTCAGGGCTACAGCCCAACAGAGTCTGGTCTGTTGCTTATGCCGGGCGGCATTGTGCTTGGTGTGGCCATGCCATTGGCCGGCCGGCTGGCTGACCGGTTGCCGCCGTATGCTCTCATTATGGCGGGGTTGGGCATATTCGGCTTGTCCAGCCTGTATATGGCCGAAGCCGGAACCTCCACCTATTTTTGGGATTTTGTCAGCTGGATTGCGCTGGGGCGCATCGGTCTGGGACTCATCATGCCCTCGCTGAACAGCGGGGCATTGCGTTTGCTTGACACCAAACACATGGCCCAAGGGGCCGGGGCCATCAACTTCAGTCGGCAGCTGGGGGGCGCACTGGGGGTGAGCATCCTTTCCGTGTATATGGAACGGCAGACAGAACTGTATGCCCAGGCCTTTAATGCGCTGCAAACAGGTACTCACGCTGCGGCCGATGCGCTTGACCTCATTTCATCCCTTTTTGTCAGGGGAGGGCAGCTGGATAATGTGGCGCAAGCTTTGCGCCCCCCGCAGGCCTATAATTTTCTGGCAGAAATGCTGTCTGCCCAGGCCAGGACTATGGGATTCAGGGAAAGCTTTCTTTTTGTGGCAATAGCCTTTTTTGTGGCGATCATTCCAGCCTGGTTCATGCGTACTGCCAGACGGATCTGACAGGTACATACTGATGGAGCTGGTCGTTGGGTTGGTTGGAATAGACTAATTAGGGCGTGCTTCATATTTCAAGATTGCCATTATGCCGGGATGCAATTTCGGCATAATCCACACCACGTTGCGGCGCGCAGCACTCTCGTGCAGCAGTTAGCGCAAAGACGAAAGCAAGGCCTCCCAAAACTTCAAAATGAAGTTTTGGGAGGCCTCAGCATTGCCTTGCTGTCAGGCAAAAACAGAAAGTATCAGGCAGGCTGCTTGAAGGCTCGCCAATGGAAGATGCGAAAAGTGGCTTGTCTGAAGGCTAAACGGGCTTGCAGGGAGCCTATTCACTTTCCTGAGCCAGAATCAATTCCACTTCGTCAACGCTCAGCCCGGAGTTACGGGCGATCTGGCGGCTTGAAAGCCCTTTGCGTCTGCCATTGAGGATAAGTTCACGCAAGAACTGCGGGGAACGGCTGATGCCCTCTGCCTGTTCCAGCAGGCGGCGCAGCTCCTGGGCGCGCTCTTCAAGTTTTTCATCCAGATTTTGCAGTTCAGCCTGGCGCTGTGCGAAGGTTGCAACAATCTCACGCTCCAGCCTGGCGTTCATTTCAATACGTGCCAGCAGAGCTTCTTGGTTGCCCTGAAGGGCGTTGAGCATGGCCTCAGAGCGGCGCAGGCGCAGATAGAAAAACAGTACGCCGCCGAGGACAACCAGTTCAAGGATGGAAAAACCGGCGATGAGTGCGAAAATGAGAGTGTTGTTCATACTTTGATATTAAGAAGTTTGCCCACCAGAGGAGAGTCCGGCACGCGTGGAGCCTCGTCATTGTCCGGAGGGGGCGGCGGTGGCCGCTTGCGGCGGCGGCTGCCGAACTGTGGCATGGGTGTCCCGCCGTCGGCATCTGGCGAGAGCTTGGCCTTGTCGCCAGCCTCAGTCTTGGTAATCTGCTGCTGCTCATGACGGGCCATTTCAGCGGCCAAAACCCGCGACATTGCGGCGGCGGCCTGCGGCCCCACTGCCGCGGCATTGACCATTGAGGTGGCCATGCCAGTCTGGGCATACAGCACGGCCATGGTGGCATCAACGCTCATGGCGGGCTCCGTGGTCTGTGGTGTGGCGTATGCCGATAGTCTTATGCCCCTTCATGCCAGTCGGCTTGGCGGGGCAGGGCGTTACTCGTTCAAATAGCTCTCAAAAAGCACGTCATCAATACGGCCCTGTGTGAGGTAGTCGTTGAGTATGCTGGTCAGGTCTCGCTTTATTTTGACAGTATTGCCCGGGTTAAGCAAGTAGTCGTTGCTTTTGCCGCTCAGGTAGAAGTACAGCGCGTCACGCAGGGCGATCATCTTGTGATCCATCTCTGCGCCAACAGCCGCGCTCTTGCTTATGGTGGAAAATTTGCAGACCAGAAAGCGGGTAACGCCGTTGACGTTACGGGGCACCACAAAGTGGGCCAGCTCTTTCACATAGTCTGTTGGATGTGATGCCGTGGGATTGGAGGGCACAACAATGACTTCGGGCTTGATTTCAGCCGGGGGAACAGGCGGTGTGCGCAGAAAGAACCACCATACGGCAGCGCCCAGCACAAGCAGCAGAAACGCCGCGCCACCGATAATAAGGAGCTTTATTTTCTTTTTGGAGTCGGGTTTCGGCGTCTGATCGGCAGGCAGGTTTTTTGTGTCGACCACAGCCGGGGCTTCCGACTCCTGCTCTTTCAGAAAAGGGGCGTCGTCAAGATCGAGGTCCACCTTGCGCGTGGCCGGGTCCGGCCCCAGTGAAACCTGCATTTCATCCCTTGCGGGAGCATCTTTGACTTCAGTCTTGTTAGCCACGCGGAACTCCTGGCAGCCGCATCGGGGCCCGCCGCAGGCAGGAATGCCCCCGCGCGATATCAGCCAAAGATTTTATCGATCTTCTGCTTCATTGTGTCGGCGGTGAAGGGCTTGACGATGTAGTTGGACACCTTGGCCTGCACAGCCTCAATGATGTTTTCCTGCTGGGCTTCTGCGGTGACCATAAGAAAGGGAATGTGGGCGAACTGTTCGCTGGCGCGCACTTTGCGCAGCAAGTCAATGCCCGTCATGTTGGGCATGTTCCAGTCAGAAACGATAAAGTCTATTTTTTCGCGGTTCAGCACTTCCCATGCAGTGGTGCCGTCATCGGCTTCCACAACGTTCTGAAAGCCAATTTGCCGCAAGATATTACGCACGATGCGTCGCATGGTGGAAAAGTCGTCGACAACAAGAACACGCATGTTTGGATTATAAGGCATGTTAGATGCTCCTTAACGCCTTCAGGGCGCCGTATGCGGAGGGGCGCGCATGTCGCCCGGCTCCGTAGCTATGATATGTCAGCGCCCTCACCATACAGGCTGATAAACTCTTTGCGCAGACGGCCCAAGGCCTGTGAGTGCAATTGTGATACACGGCCTTCTGTGATGCCCATAACTTCAGCAGTCTCACGCATATTCAATTCATCAGTATAGTAGAGCGACAGTACCAGCTTTTCTCTTGGCGTCAAGCGCTCAATAAGCGGAGCAACCCGTTCCACCAGTTCACGAAAGGCAGTATTGCGGTAAGGTTCGCCACCCGGTTCCTGTCCATCACCTGCAAGCGTGTCCTGAATGGAATCCAAAGACAGCCAAAGCTGGTTTTGCAGAGCTTCAAGCCCTTGGCGCACGTCTCGCAAAGTGAGGCCGGTGATGTCTTGCAGTTCCTGCTCTGTTGCCTGGCGGCCCTGCTCGTGTTCCACCTTGCGCATGGCTTCGTCGAGCACGCGCACACGCTGGCGCAGCGAACGGGGAAACCAGTCCAGTCTGCGCAGTTCGTCCAGCATGGCTCCGCGTATACGGCTTTCGGCATAGGTTTCAAACCGTATGCCCAGCTGTGGGCGAAATTTGCCAAGGGCCTCCATAAGGCCCAAAGTGCCGGAGCTGATGAGTTCGCCCAGTTCCACGCTGCGGGGCAGCTTGGCTTTAAGGCGCAAGGCCAGAAAGCGTATTTTGGGTGCGTAATGGCGCACCACAGATTCCTGCTCCGCCGGAGAAAATTTTTCCCAGGCTATGGCCCCGGTTTCGAGCGCTTCCCAGGGGCAGGGTATGTGCGCTTGGGCTGTGGCGGTCTTCATGTTGTTGTCCTTCCGGGTTTTTCCGGTGTTGCCTCTTCCACCCCGTGGCATGATGCATGCCTGTTTACGTTCCTGTTCGCGCCCGCCCGGCTGACCAGGACGTGTTAATCCACGTTAGGGTTGGTGTGCATGCGGGCTGTCCGGCCCGCCAATCTGTGCCTCAAAATCGGAACCTAGCGGAAAAGCAGTTTTTTCCAGAAAAATTTGATGTTGCCGTCAAGGTTTTCCGGCACTTCCCATTGCGTGATGTTGCGCGCCAGATCCATGACGGCTCGGGATGCCGGGCCTTGCGGTTCGCTGACGCAGAAGGGCAGTTGCTGTACCACGGCCTTGCGCACGCTCGTGTCACGCGGCACAACGCCCACCAGTTCCAGCGAGACGCCGCTCAGGAAGTGGTCGCAGGCCTGATGCAGGCGCACGAACATCTCTTTGGCAATCTTTTGATCTGGGGCCATATTCACGCACACCCTGAAGCGCTCGACCCCGTGATTGGTCTTGAGCACTTTGATGAGTGCATAAGCATCGGTAAGGGAGGTCGGTTCCGGCGTAAGCACCACAAGGCGCTCTTGAGCGGCCATGTTGAAATAGAGCACATTGTCGCTGATGCCAGCGCCAGTATCCACGATGAGGTAGTCAAGGTCGTCTTCAAGCTCGTCCACAGCGTCCAGCAGTTCCAGCTTCTGGCCGGTGGAAAGGGTCAGCATTTCGCTCATGCCCGAAGACGCGGGCAGGATGGAAAAGCCGTAGGGCGTGGGAAAAAGAATATCCCCTACGCTGGCCCCTTCATGGAACAGGTGGAAAATATTTTTCTGCGGGGTAAGGCCAAGCACCACGTCAACGTTGGCAAGGCCCAGGTCAGCATCAATGAGCACGACCTGTTTGCCAAGCTGTGCAAGGCATATGGCCAGATTGACCGAAAGGTTGGTCTTGCCCACGCCGCCCTTGCCCGAAGTGACGGAAAATACCAAAGGAAAAGTGCCGCTCATCAGTGTGCTCCGCATCGTTATGGTCTGGCTAGGCCGCCTGACCAGGAATTTGCCTTTTAAAGATCAGTCGCCAGACCAGCGGCTCTGTGGCCGGGGAAAGGCTTTCTTTCAGTTCCGCGCCGTAGGAAAGGGCCGATACGGGCAGACCTGCGGCCCACGCGACGTTAACTATATTACCAAAGCTCACAGCTTCGTCCAGCTTTGTCCACACCAGTGACCCCGGTCCGCCGCTCTTGTAGCGCTTCAGAAAAGCCTGAGTCTGCAAGGTGTCGCAATAAGGGGAGAGCGTCAGGTGGGTGGCGGCCTCAACATCGCCCAGGCCCATTTCTTCACGCCATTGCGCAAGGGTGGTGGTGCGGTCGAGCCCCGGCACATCCACAAAAACGGCGTCTGCCTCTGCGGTAGCGCGCAGGGCGGCCTCCATGCCGGATTTGTCAGGGGCTTCAAGATAGTTGAAATTTGACAGTTCAGCCCAGTGGCGCAAAATGAGCCGCCCGTTGCCGCGAAGGCAGTCGGCGTTAATAAAGGCTATGCGCGCGTCGGGCTGGGTTTTGCGCCAGTGCAGGGCAAAGCGCAGGGCTGTGGTGGTTTTGCCAAAACCGAAGGGGCCAGCCATGAGGTGCAGCCGTTGGCCCCAGTAGCCAGGCCCCCAGCCTTTGACAGGCACCATGCTGCACAGGCATTCCAGCACAGAAGCGCCGGGCTGTGAAAGCAGCCGCTGGTACAGGTCTACAGCAACAGCGTCAGAAATACCTTCGCGCTGCAAATATTCAAGCGCCACGCGCTGACGGGGGGTAAGGCGTTCAAGCTGAATGGCGGGCTTCATGAGGGCAAAGAGCTGGTCTTTGATCTGTTGCCATTCCTTGTGCCACTCGCCCCAGCCATTGGGAGCCGCGCTGGTTGGCGCTGCGCCGTCTGACTGGGCACGCTCTACACCCGCGGTGATTTCGTGGCAGACCACGCCGTTTTTGCGGTAGGTGCGGTTGCCCAGGATTACGGCATCAGCCCCCAATTCGGCTTTGATTCTTGCCAGAATCTCTTGCGATGTGGCGCCGGTGAACGTCTTTACCTGCATGGCCATTCCTTTGACTGACGGCGGTTGAGCCGCCTGTTATTGCCTTTCTGCGCCGTATGTTTGACGGCACACCAGGTAAATGCAAATTAGAGGCCAAAGCTTGTGTGATCTTATGCCGCTTTTTCGCCCGGTTGGCGCAGGAAGATCATAGTAGTTCAGTACGACTAGGCAAAGCCTGTGTTTTGTACTATAGTTCATATAGCCTAATGGCGAGTCAGGATCTTCCTGTCCCTGTGTGGCCATCGCACAGGCCTTCCAAATCGAGCCGGCCCCCGGCTCTGGCCTCGCGCCAGTTTGTCAGCCTGATACGCCCAAAAGCCGTTCGGCGCCGCGCCCCTTTTCTATTCCATTTTTCCTTCCGGGGAAATCTCATGTCTTTTGCCGAATTGGTAACCCAGAATCACTGCTGGAAAAATGTGTCCAGCGAGAAGCCTCGACTGTACACAAAAGGCAGCACCTTTGATGATGGCTATATGTACTTTCTTGTCAGTGGCCGACTGCGCCTGACGGCGCTTTCTGCCAACGGAGGAGAAAAAATCATATGGTATCTTGGCGAGGGCTGCTGCTTCAATGAAATCGTGCTGTTTCTTGAAAACAGCGAAAATGCGTCGCTGCTGCCCAGCACCGCCAGTTTCCGATATGAGTGCATGGAAGATTGCTACGTGCAAAAATTTACGTCGGAGCAGGTGCGGCGCCTGGGTAAAAGGCATCCCGAACTGCTGCTCAACCTTTGCCAGAGTTACAGCGTCAAAGTTGCGCTTTTGGCACAGCAGGTAGTTTCGTTGAGTGTTGAGTCGCACCTTACGCGGGTATGCAAATTCTTGGCGTCGCGAATCATTCCCGGCTCCAATCCTATGCGGGCCAGGCGTGATCTGCCGCTTTTTGAAATGGCGGGTCTGCTCGGCATGCACCGCATCACGCTGTACAAGGCTTTGCGCACGGCCCAATCCCGTGGTCTGCTTACTTTTGACAAGAACAGCGATGAGGTGGTCATTCTTCAGCCGGAAACCTTCTTTTATGAAGCTCACGGGACCATGCCCGGTGTCAAATGCTGAAAGAAGGCGTGAGCGGGGATTTTTGAAACTTGCCGGAAATGTTGTTGAACACGTCCTTGCGGCTGTAAAAGCAGTTCGCAATGACGGGGTCAAACAGTATGCCTTTGTTATCCATAATGTATTGAGTGGATAGGGCATGGGACCATGCGCTCTTGTACACGCGGGCAGTTCTGGTCGCGTCATACACGTCGGCCACTGTCATGATGCGGGCAGCGCATGGAATTTCTTCTGCTCGGAGGCTTCGGGGATAGCCCGTGCCGTTCCAGTATTCGTGGTGCGAACTTGCGATTTCTTCGGCAAATCTGAGGAAAATGGAGTCGGATATCTGGCGCAGGCTGTGAAAGAGTTCCCCGCCATAAAGCGTATGGGTTTTGATGATTTCAAATTCCGGGCAGGTCAGGGGCCCAGGTTTTTGCAGAATGCTGTCCGGTATGTGGATTTTGCCGATGTCGTGCAGTATTGCGGCCTTGCTCAGTTCTTTCCTTGCCTGCCCGCTCAGTGAGCCGGGAAAGTAGTGCTGTACCGCCGGGTGTTCCAGAAGGACTTTTGTGTACCGGGCTACCCGTAAGAGATGCCCTCCTGTTTCCACATCCTTCATCGCCATCAATGTGGCCAGGCTTTTCAAAAATACACTTTTGGACTGAGCCAGGCTTTCGCTCAGATGCAGGAGAGATTGACGGCAGTCGCGGGTAGCCAAAACTGCGGAGACCCGCACGGCCAGCTCGCTGTTGATGAAGGGCTGGGCCAGATAGTCCGTGGCTCCGGCGTTGAACGCGTTTCTTTTGTCCTCAAGGGAGAAGGCGTCAGACAGAACAATGCTGGGCGTTTTTGCCGCGAAGCCAAGATTGTCAAGTTTGGTAAGGAAGAGATACCTGCTTTCCCCCCGGGAGTCGCGCCGGGGGAAAAGCAGGATGGTGTGCGGCGGCTGGACCATGATGTCTTCCAGTGCCGTACTCTCACAAGAATGATGCACGAAGTAACAGTGGGGCAGGGCCTTGTGCAGTTGCGATATCAATGCCTGAGAAGTTCCGATAGACAAGATGAACGGCGTTTGCATGCAGACCCCCGTGCTTCCGTTGTTTGCCTGTTGCTTGCTATTTACTCCGCAGGTCATTGACCAGGTTTTTCAAGCCGTCAGACTGTTCCGCAAGCTCCAGAACGGCCTGCGCGCACATGTGCATGGCGGTTGCGCCTTCGTCTGCCATCCGGTTGATTTCGTCCAGAGCCCTTGTGATTTCTTCACTGGCGGCTGACTGCTCTTCTGCTGCTGCCGCGATGCTTCGCACCTGATCCGCCACAGCGGCCACATCCTGCACAATCTCCACCAGGGATTCGCCTGATTTCTCCACCAGAATGACCGTGTCATTAAGCTCTGTGGATGTGCGCTCCGCGGCCTCGATGCTCTCTCTGGCGCTCTGCTGGATGCCGGATATGGCTTCACCGACTTCCTTGGTGGCATTCATTGTGCTTTCGGCCAGTTTGCGCACCTCATCGGCAACCACGGCAAATCCGCGCCCGGCTTCGCCAGCTCTGGCGGCTTCAATGGCTGCATTGAGGGCAAGAAGATTGGTCTGGTCGGCAATGTCGGAAATGACAGTCAAGATGGTTCCAATGCTTTCTGCCTGATGCCCCAGAGATTCCATATTCGTTTTGAGGTAGCGTGTGTCGGCCTGAACTTCGCCGATAGCCTTTACCGACTGGCGAACGATGCCTTCGCCGTGAAGCGCATGCTCTCTGGCAAGGTTTGCCCCGCCAGCGGCAACACCGGCATTGCGCGCCACTTCGAGAACCGTGGAATTCATTTCTTCCATAGCTGTTGCCGACGAATCCACGCGTTCACGCTGGATATCAGTTCCCCTTGTGGATTCCTGTATCTGTGAGGACAGTTCTTCTGTTGCTGCATAAAGTCTTGCGGTTACGCCTTCAATATTTTCCGCTGTTTGCAGAATGGCCGTATGTCCAGCTTCGGCTGTGGCCTGCGCCGCATGGGCTTCTTCTGTGGCCAATTCAGCAAGCCTGCTCTGTTCCTGGGCCAGTTTGCTCTGTTCTTCTGCTTCAGCAATGCGCTGGCGCAAATTGGCCACCATCTGTTCCAACGCCGCTGCCAGCTGACCGATTTCGTCCGAGCGTCGCATGTCGAAAGTCTGACTCAGGTCTCCCGCTGCCACGTGCGAAGCCTTGCCGGAGATGGACGCAAGAGGATTTGCAATAGCCCTTTTGGTGCAAAGTCCGTAAAGCGAACCAAGCACAAGGGCCACGCCCAGAAGTATAAGGCTGTACAGACGGCCATGCTCGTACACTCTCGTTGTTTCCAGCGCCCGCTGTTCTGCTTCGGCCATCATAGCTGTACCCAGGTCGCCCATCATGCCTTCAACGGTATCTACCTGCCCGCGCATTTTGACCAGATCGTCAAGCAGGGTTTCCAGCGGAGCATTTTTTGCTTTTTCTATCAGTTCCTTATAACCGGAATCCATAACGGAAAAACCCTGTTGCAGGTTTTTCAGCAGGCTTCTGGTTTTTTCTTCCACAATAAGTGGTTCAAGTTGTTTTAGCGTGTCAGAGACCTGAGCGGTAAACTTGGTGTAGTTCTGAACATATCTGGGCCGGATATCAGGAGGAAAAATAATGGAGTTATAGAGCGCGCGAACAGCAGATAGCATGGCTATGTCCGCGTCTTTGGCATAGGCGAGCCCGTGCAGGTCGATGGCGTACATGTTGTCGGCTTCGTCGCTTACGAGGTTGATCTGTCTGATTCCCCAAAATGCGATGGCTGCCATAAAAAGTAGCAAAAGAAGAATCATTGTTGAAATTTTTGTGCCCACCTTCAGGTTGGAGAAAAAATTCATCACATCCCCCTTGGCTGTAGCCGTTAAGCGTTTTTCAGCGCGGCTTTGACGCGCTGGCGAGTGATAGTTCTGCTTGCCGTAGTGCCCTTTGAGCCCCTTAAACCCTAAAAAACTAGTTGTCCGCTGGGTATTTTACCTGCCAAGGAATACCGCAAGTGGTTTGTGCTCTTGTTCAGTGATTGAACTTGTTCATACCTGACCGGACTGCAGCCTTGGTTCAAAGCATGCAAAGCGTTTCGTCAAAGGATGACGGATAATTCCAGCGGTTTACAGTGATATATCACCGTAAACTAGTTAGGGCAAGGCTGGTAGGGTCTTTTGTCGAGAGGTAGCACATGCTGAAAAGTAATATTAAAAAGATAATGATTGCCAAGGGGGTGACGTATAAAGAACTTGAAGAAAAGACAGGCTTGTCGAGCCAAACTATAACGCGTGCCAGAAGCCACCTTATTTCAGAGTGCCGCATGTCAACACTTTGGAATATAGCGCATGCACTTGGAGTCAGTGTGAAGGATTTATTTTCAGAATAGATAGCTAAAGTATAATATAAAACTATACTGGATTGTTTTTTTGTTAAAAAAATTTTTAATACAAAATTAAATTTTTTTGCTGTTACCGTGTGGTAAATAGAGTATTCGAATATTTTTAAAACAGTTCTGATGGTGTGATCTAAAAGATTTTATCGCATGTTATGCAATAAAGAATCGTCAATATTTTTTACATTGTAATGCTGAAACAGCGTCCGTTGTAACGTGAACGGGAAAAAATTATAGAGCTTTCGAATTACAACTATATGGCCTGCAACGGAAAAACCGAAAGCTCCCAAGGGGCATTCAGCCATGCTGGTGGCAACCTTCACTTCAGGGGCTTCGCCGCCATTGTTTGCAGAACAGCCGGGCGGCGGTGCACGGAATTCGTCGCGTAACGGCAAGGTAAAGCTGCGCCTGCTCCTGATTTTTGTCTCGGGATTGTTTCTAAATAATTACTTTGTCCAACTGACTGCGTCAGAAGACCGTTTTTTACTCCCGTCATGTACCGCAAAAGTACACTCCTTTCGTAAAAAAGCCTTTTTCCTTGCCCTTGGTGCAAAATCATTTATTTAGAAACAGTCCCTAGGGTTGCCCTCTCATAGAGCATAAAAAAGCTGAAAACCCTCGCGGGCTTTCAGCTTTTTTATGCTCTATGGATGGTAATTCTATTCGGAAGCCACACTGCCCACAGCCTGAAGCCGGATGTCTGACGGAATTTCGGCCTGGGAGATAACGGGAACCGAGGGCAGAAAACGGGTGACCAGCTGCGCCAGGTGCGGGCGTATGATGGGGTTCACCAGCAGCACTGGCTGACCATCGGTGCCAACGGCATTTTCCACGGCGTTGTTGATGTTCTGCACCAGTTTTTGAGCTGACGCGGGATTAAGCGAAAGAAACGTCGCACCCGTATCGGCCTGACGCACGCCTTCCTGCACCATTCGCTCTGCATTGGGGGCCAGGGTAAGTACCGGAAGCGTGCCCTGGCTGTCCAGATAGGGGCGCACAATGGAGCGCGCCAGCTTTTCACGCACATACTCGGCCAGTATGTCAGGATTTTTGACGCCGCCGCCAAAGTCACCCAGCGTTTCCACAATGGTAAGCATGTCGCGAATACCCACATTTTCCCGCACCAGAAGTTGCAGTACCTTCTGCACTGTGCCCAGAGGCAGCACGCCCGGTACAAGGTCTTCCACTGCCTTGGGCGAATGCTTGGCCACCGTGTCCAGCAGGCCTTGCACTGCCTGACGGTCCAGAAAGTCCGACAGGTGACGCTTGAACACTTCTGTCAGATGGGTTGCGATGACCGTTGCCGGGTCTACCACTGTATAGCCCGCCAGCATGGCTTCTTCGCGCTGGCTGTCCGGTATCCAGAGGGCAGGCAGGTTGAAGGCAGGTTCGCGTGTTTCTATGCCGTGAATTTTGGTGGTCACATTGCCGGGGTCCATTGCCAGAAAGTGGTCCACAAGAATTTCCGCAGAGGCCACCTGATTGCCCTTGATGAGCAGGGAATACTGCCCGGGCTTCAACTGCAGGTTGTCGCGCAGGTGCAGTGAGGGAATGACCACACCCATGTCCAGAGCGAATTGCCGCCGGATGGAGCGTATGCGCGCCAGCAGGTTGCCGCTCTGTTCTTCGTCCACCAGTGGGATGAGACCGTAGCCCACTTCCAGCTCCAACGTATCCAGAGGCAGAAGCGCCTGTACTTCTTCCGGTGTATCGGCTGTGCCGGAGCCAGCCTTGGCTTTCTTTTCCTGCTTTTCCCTGGCTTCGTCCTGGGCTTCATTTTTGTCTGTGAGGCGGGCCACCGTGAAAATGAGCGCAGAGATGACCAAAAAGGGCAGGGTGGGCAGGCCGGGAACAAGGGCGAAAAGCAGAAGAACCGCCGAGACCATTCTGAGGGCCCGGCTGTTGAATGTAAGCTGCGCCAGAAATTCTTCGCCCATCTTGGCTTCGGAAGCCGCGCGTGACACCAGAAGGCCTGTGCCCGTGGACACGATGATGGAGGGAATGGTGGAAACCAGGCCGTCACCGATGGTCAGAAGGGAGTAGGTGGTGAGCGCGGTGTTCCAGTCCATATCCTTCTGCACCATACCAATGATGATGCCGCCGACGATATTGACCAGAGTGATGAACATACCCGCGTTCACGTCACCTGAAACGAATTTGCACGCACCGTCCATTGCGCCGTAGAAGTCGGCTTCTTTGCGCAACCCGTTGCGCCGGGCTGTGGCCTGTTCTTCATCAATGAGTCCGGCGTTGAGGTCAGCCTCAATGGCCATCTGCTTGCCGGGCATGGCATCCAGGGTAAAACGCGCCGCCACTTCGGCGATACGCGTGGTACCTGCTGTGATGACCACCTTGTTGAGAATGAACAGGATCATGAATATGACCGCGCCTACCACGTAACTGCCGCCCACGACGAATTCGCCGAAAGCGCGAATGACGGAACCTGCCGCGTCCACGCCCATGTCGCCATTCAGCAAAATAAGACGGGTGGCAGCCACGTTGAGCGAAAGCCGCAGCAGAGTTGTTACCAGCAGCAGGGACGGAAAGATGGTGAATTCCAGCGGAGAAGTCATGAACATCGTGGTGATGAGCACCAGCAATGCTATGGAAATACTCACGCAGAGCATGATGTCCAGAAAGAATGTGGGCAGTGGCACCAGCATGACGAAAAGGATGGTGACCACGCCAGCGGCCAGCATGATTTCGCCATTTTTGGAAAACCTGCTGTAATCCATCTTGGGGATGATTGCTGCAGCCATTTTTCTGACACCTCGTTTATGTGGTCCCGGTCAGGAGAGCACACTGGAAATACTATGAATTGTGAACCCTTGGCTTGAGCTTCCAGATGGCCGCCAGTACCGTGGCCACAGCCTTGTACAGCTCCTCGGGAATCATGTCGCCCACTTCAGCAGACTTATACAAAGCCCGTGCCAGAGGCACATTTTCGCGAATGGGAATTTTGTTTTCGCGGGCAATATTCTTGATTTTTTCAGCAAGGTGGTCTGCGCCCATAGCCACCACCACCGGGGCAGGAGCCTCGGAGACGTTGTAGCGCAGGGCCACGGCGATATGTGTGGGGTTGGTTATGACAACGTCAGCCTTGGGCACGTCCTGCAACAT
>NZ_JASGDK010000191.1:0-40951 GCF_047607245.1 Desulfovibrio sp. | reverse complement strand
TTTGCAAAAGGGTCCCTCCCCCACAAAGCGTTTCCAGAAGATTCTTTAATCAGTGTTTCCCTAACTGTCAGCGTTGTCGCAAGGCCTCGGCAATAATGGCGGCGTCTTCCTCTGGCCGGGCCTTGAGCCCAAGCTCGGCATGGCCGCCCGAGCATATAAAACCCTGCGGTCCCAGTTCGAGAAATCCGGCGGAAAGCACTTGCCCGTAAGGCAGTTGTTCGCGCATGTCGACGTGGTCAACGCGGCGCGGAAAAACAAAGGGTACGGCCTGACCTGAAAAATCTTCAACAATGAGGTATTTCACGGGGATTCCTCAGCGGTTCTGGGGTTTGCGCCGATTTTGCAGATACTGGCGCACGGCCCTGTTGTGGTCTGTAAGATTGGTGGAAAAAACGTGTTCTCCGCCATCGGTGATTGCTACAAAGTAGATGAAATCGTGCTTTTCGGGATTGATGGCGGCCCTGAGAGCGGCCATGCCGAAGGAGCATATGGGCCCCGGCGGCAGGCCGGGACGCTGGTATGTATTGTACAGATTGTTGGGGTCGTCCAGATGGCTGCGGCGCAGATTGCCGTCAAATCCGGGGCCAAGCCCGTAGATGACCGTGGGGTCAGCCTGAAGAATCATACTGCGGGCAAGGCGGTTCTGGTACACCCCTGCCACGCGCGGGCGTTCGGCGTCGATGCCTGTTTCCTTTTCCACCACGGATGCCAGAATCATCCAGGTCTTCAACTGGTCTACAGCGGGCTTTGTGCCGCCGGGCCACACGGGGGCGGCTTTGCGCCAGAAGTTGTCCACCAGCCGTCCGGCCACGCTGCGGGCCTGTGCCGCATCCGGCTCATCCGCTTTTTTCAGCAGATAGGTGTCGGGCATAAGAAAGCCCTCGGCCGTGGCAAAGGGAATACCGTAGTGCCGCAGAAAATCCGGGTCCATGATAACTTTGCGAAAATCGTCAAAACGCACAAGCCCCGCTTCTTCCAGCAGCTTGCCTGTCTGCCACCAGGTGAGCCCTTCGGGCACGGTAATGCGAAAAAGCACGGGTTGCCCGTTGACCAGCATGTCCAGCACCTTTTCGGGCGTCCAGCCGGAATTGAGGGCAAAACGCCCGGCTTGCAGGCGGCTGTCCCATTCTTTGTAGCGGGCCAGCAGGCGAAACTTGCGGGCATCGGTAACAACGCCCTTTTGCTCAAGGGCTGTAGCCACCTGGGCGAAGTGCGCGCCGGGCGGCACGTCGAAAAGCACTTCCTGCCCTTCGGTTTGCGGGGCGGTGTTCAGGAAGGTATAGCCTTCATAGACCAGCCAGCCGCTGCCAGCCAGGGCCAGCAGCAACAGCAGTCCGAGCAGGCGTAAAAACGTTTTCATGCGGGACTCCGCTCTTGCGGGGTAAGGGAAAGAAAGGACGACAGAATGCGCACGGCGGCCTGCTGGTCAAGCACTGCCTTGCGCTTGCGCATTTTCAACCCGGCTTCGCGCAGGTCGGCCCAGGCTTCTTCGGAACTCAGTTCCTCAAGCATGTAGTAAAAGGGCAGGGGCACGCGGCGCTTGAGGCGCTGGGTAACGTTGCGCACCTGCCGGGTGATCAGGCTTTCTTCCCCATCCTGAGTCAGGGGAAGCCCCATCACCACACCTTCGGCCCCGGTTTCAACGATTTTTTCCGCCAGGGCGGCCAGAAAAAGTTTGCGGTCGGCATAATCCTGCAAGCGTAGCGTGGCCAGGGGAAAGGCCATGCGCCCCTCAGGATCTGACACGGCCAGGCCCGTGCGGGCCAGGCCGTAGTCCACACTCACAAACTTCAACTACAACCCCATTTTTTCGCGCACAAGGGCCATTGTCTGGCTGGCAAAGGCGCGTGCGCGGTCATTGCCGTGCGCGAGGATTTCGTCCACACGGGCCGGATTGGCATCCAGCACGGAGCGGCGTTCCTGCAGGGGCGTCAGGAATGTTTCAAGGTTCTTGAGGAAAATCTTTTTGCAGTCCACACAGCCCAGGGTGGCTCCGGTGCAGCCCTTGCGAATTTCGGCCTGTTCCTCGGGGCTGCTCAGCAGCACATGGTACGGAAAGAGATTACAGACATCAGGGTTGCCGGGGTCGGACTTGCGCAGGCGGGCCTGATCGGTGAACATGCCGCGCACTTTTTCCTGAATGCCCGCCATATCGTCGGAAAGGAAGATGCCGTTGTTGTAGCTTTTGGACATCTTGCGTCCGTCAAGGCCGGGGCACTTGGCGGCGGGGGTCAGCATGGCCTTGGGTTCGGGCAGAAGTTCGCCGCCGTAGAGGTAATTGAAACGGCGGGCGATTTCGCGCGTCAGTTCCATATGGGGCAGCTGGTCTTCGCCCACTGGCACGCCGTGGGGGCGGTACATAAGAATATCCGCAGCCATAAGCACGGGGTAGCACAAAAAGCCCGCGTTGCCGAGGTCCTTGTTGCTGATCTGCTGCTGCTGTTCCTTGTAGGTGGGGTTGCGTTCAAGCCACGACACGGGCGTGATCATAGAAAGCAGCAGAGAAAGCTCTGCATGTTCCTTTACTTCGGACTGGCGAAAGATGACGCACTTTTCGGGATCAAGGCCAGCGCCCACCCAGTCCTTGACCATCTCGTGGATATTCAGGCGGATCTTGGTAGGATCGGCATAATCGCTGGTAAGGGCGTGCCAGTCTGCCACAAAAAAGTAGGCTTCTTCTGTGTGTTGCAGTTCCACCCAGTTTTTCAGCACTCCGAAGTAGTGACCAAGGTGCAGGGGGCCAGTGGGCCGCATGCCGGAAACAGTGCGCAGTTCTTTACTCATGAAAGACAGTCCTTAATGAAATTACAAAATGCCAAGCAGGGTCAGCAGGCCACGGGCACTGCCAGTTACCAGCGGGCCCAGCACCATGCCCAGCAGGCCGGTAAACAGAAGCCCCAGAAGAATGATGAAACCGAAGCGCTCAATGCTCAAAAAACGCAAGGCAGCGTTGAAAGGCAGAAAATAGGCCACAACCTTGCTGCCGTCCAGCGGAGGGATGGGCAGCAGATTAAGCCAGCCCAGGCCAAAGTTGATAATTACGCCTACCTGCATGGATTTGAGCGCAAAGATGTAGAAGCTGCTGTGCTGCCACTCGATTGGCGGAAAAAAACTCAGGGTCAGCCGCAGCAAAACACCGAAGATTCCTGCCAGAATGAAGTTGGTCAGCGGGCCAGCCAGGGCCACCAGCATCATATCTTTGGCGGGATTGCGAAAATAGCGCGGGTTGACGGGCACGGGTTTGGCCCATCCAAAAACAAAGGAGCCAGTGAGACTCGTGAGGCCAAAGACCATCAGCCCCATCGGGTCAATATGCGGCAGGGGATTGAGGGTCAGACGTCCCATCATGCGGGCAGTGGGGTCGCCACAGCGCGCGGCCACCCATCCGTGGGCCACTTCATGCAGAATAATGCCCAGAAGAGCTGGCACTGCCGCGATGGACAGCGTGCTCAGGGCTTGGGATATATCTAGATTGAACATTGTTGGCGGGTACCATTTTCCGTGCGGCGGAGCAACTTTTTGCCCGTGCCGGTAAGTGTTAGGCCTGCCCGGGGCGGCTTTGCGTTCAGGTTTTGCCAGTCAGCGGCAACGTTGTCTTACGGGGACCCTTTGCGGCAGGTTGCCGGGCAACAGATTTTTTTGCATGTCTGCTGCAAGGGCCGCATAAAAGCAGCGTTGCTCAGCCAAAAGGCAGAAATCTGACGCGCCCGCCTCCTAGCCGGAGGAGGCCACTTTTCGAACAAGAATTTCGTCGCCCGGCCAGATGTGCCTGTCAGGAGTAAGCAGCTGCCCGTCACGGGCCACCAGCGCTGTTTCTTCAGCCAGCCCCAGCGCTGCAAGCAATTGCCGCGACGTTTTGGGCCTCGGCAAGGAGAGGTGTTTTTCCTCGGGCTGCAACAGCACTACAATGCGCGCGCCCGTGTGTTCAGGCTTGATTACCTGGCAGTGGGCGGGAATTTCCACCGGGGTGCGGCGGGGGCGCTGCTGATCTTCTTGCGTAGGTGTGGACGTTTCCGTCATGGGGGTCTCCTTGTGGCGCAGTGGCTATAAATATTCTTCCAGCAGTGCGCAGGTTTCGCAAATCATAGGAACGCACACTGTGGTGAACAGATTTTTTTCAAGTATAAGCGCGCGGGCTTGCGGATCAGTAAGATCATGGCCCAAAATGCCGCGGCATTCGAGGCTGCCGTGAGCCTGGGCAAAGGCCGCCATAAAGGCGTCGCGGCGGGCGTACAGGGCCTGCTTCTGCTCGCGGCTGCACGCTCCGGCCGGGCCGCGGGCAAGGCCAATGGCCATAAGCGCCCCGGTGACGCAGCCGCATGTGTTCGCCTGCCCCATGCCCGACCCAAAACAGGAGGCAATGCGCAACGCATCTTCGTAGGGCAGGCCGAATTTTTCAGAAAAATGGCTCAACACCTGCTGGGCGCAAATAACGCCCATGCCAAAATTTTCCTGAACCTCTGCAATATCCATTTGTTCGCTCATTGGATGTCTCTGCCGGGCTGCCCCGGTTGTCCCGTGTACGCCGTGTCAGCTCAGGCGCTGGCGTAGTAATAGATAATGGTCACAGCCGTCATACTGGCCGCACGTAACCCCTGATTTGCCAGAATGAGGCGCAACGCCAGGGCCGGGCGGAAAAAACCGGAGTACGAGGGCAACTGGTGCCGTATGCCGCGCATGGGCGTGGATAATATATTGCCCACCATCAGGGCCAGCACGACATCACGTGCCGAAAGGCCGCCTGTTTGCAGCACACTTCCCGCCGCGCCAAGGGCCGCGCCAAGCTCCGCCGCCAGATGCAGCACAATAATGCCCATAGCCTGCGGCTTCAAGAAGGAAAGCCAGGACATGTGCTGTGAAAGCCATTGTTCGGCCAAAGCGAAATAGCCGAACTGCTGCATAAGATACATAAGCACGTAGATGGGCGCGGTAAAGTACACAAGCTTGGGCAGGCGGCGGGTGAAACGCTTCCAGGCTTTGCGCAGGGCGGCGTTCCAGTTTGTGCGCTCGTTGCTGTCTGCCTTGCAGGCAATACAGCCCGGCGGGGGCGGCGGCAGTATGCGCCGGGCCAGCACCACGGTGAAGGCTGTGCGCCCTATGGCGGCCATCAGGGTAAGCCCCACGTAAACGACGGCGGGCATGCCCAGTACGGGCCAGGTAAGCAGAAAGATGGTGGGCGTGTGCACCATATATGCGGGCAAACTGTTGAAAAGGTTGGCCAGCATAAGTTCTTTGCCGGAAAGTTCACCCAGATTGTGGCTGTCGGACAGGAGGCTGTTGGCCGCTGCCGGGGATACAAAGGCCAGTGAAAAACTGGCCCCCGCTACCTCACGCAGATGGGCCGTGCGGGCCAGCGGGGCCGCCAGGCGGGCCAGATGGCGTGTCCAGCGCAAAGCCTCAAGCACGTTGGCTATGAGCAGGCCAGCGGCCATGCCCATAAGCAGGCGCAAGAGCGGCCAGCCCAGCGCATGCCATAGCGCGGCCAGAGAAAAGGCTGTTTCTGCTGATGGGGGTTGAACAGGCATGGTTTTGCGGTATTGCGGTTCGCGTTTGGGTGATCAGGCTTTGTAGCCCGTATCCTGCGGCAGGTCACGGCGGCTTGCCTGGGTGCGGGCCAGAACATCGCAACGCTCGTTTTCCGGGTGTCCTGCATGCCCTTTAAGCCAGTTAAACGTTACCTTGTGCTGGCGCAGAAGCGGCAACATGCGCTGCCACAGGTCCACATTGAGAACGGGCTTTTTGTCCGACTTTATCCAGTTCTTTTTTACCCATCCCCACAGCCAGCCTTTGCTCACGCTGTCGCACACATAGCGCGAGTCAGTATAGAGTTCCACAAGGCAGGGGTTCTTGAGCAGAACCAGTGATTCAATGACGGCCAGCATTTCCATGCGGTTGTTGGTGGTGAGGGCGTAACCGCCGGAGAATTCCTTGCGGTAGTCCTCTCCTTCCAGCTTGAGAATGGCTGCCCAGCCACCGGGGCCAGGATTGCCGAGACAGGAACCGTCTGTATGAATGGTCACTTTTTGCATTGTATTCCTTGAAAAATTTATCTGCGGCGTCATGTCACCGGGGGGCGAAACTGCTTTAGAAAAACGGGAACCCTTGGAGCGCCGGATTCTTATATTGTGCGGCCCCGCTTGCACGGGCTGTTACAGTTTACGTGGTATTTTTCAGCCCTGCCCTCGCACGGGCGCAGCATACACGGCATGGAGGCAGTGAGCAACGTGGGCTTTGGCAGCGAACCGCATATAAAAAATCCGGCCCTTTCCTGCGGGAAAAGGCCGGAATGGAGTAACGTGAAAAAGAAGAATCAGGCGCGTTTGAGATTTTCGATAATCCTGGCCAGTTCCTGAGCCTGTTTGGCCAGATCGGAAACAGCCTTGCTGGCTTCGCCCATTGCCTGCGAAGTTTCGCTGGCGATGGTGTTCACGTGCTCCACAGACCGGGCAATTTCTTCCGATGAGGCCGACTGCTGTTCACTGGCGGTGGCGATGCTGCGCACCTGATCTGCTGTCTGCTCTGCAAGCCCGAGGATTTCCTTCAAGGCCTCGCCGCTGCGCAAGGTGAATTGCGTGGCGCGGTTTACCTTCTCCACTGCGGTGTCCATACGCTTTACGCCGGCTTGTGAACTTTCCTGAATGGCGCCGATGGCTTTGCCCACATCCATTGTGGAAGACATTGTTTTTTCAGCAAGCTTGCGCACTTCGTCAGCAACGACGGCAAATCCGCGGCCAGCGTCGCCAGCGCGGGCTGCTTCGATGGCGGCATTGAGGGCCAGAAGGTTGGTCTGGTCGGCAATGTCCGATATGACCGTCATGATTTCAGAGATGGCCTGCGCATGGCCGGAGAGTTCGTCCATGCTGGTTTTGAGCGCCATAGTGTCGTTCTGTACATCGTTGATGGCAGTCTGGCATTGGGTGGTTATCTGCTCGCCGTCATGCGCTTTTTCCTGCGTGGCGCTTGAAAGGCTGGCCCCGGTGGCGGCGTTTCTGGCAACTTCAAGCACCGTGGCGTTCATTTCTTCAACCGCGGTGGCCGTGTCGGCAATGCGTCCAGCCTGTTGCGCCGCGCCGTGCGAGGATTGTTCTATCTGGGCTGAAAGTTCTTCCGAGGCCGAAGCAATGACGTTGACGACGCCTTCCAGCTGAGCAGCGGCGTCAAGCAGGCCTTCGCGACGGGCGTTTTCTGCTCTGGCGCGCGCTTCTTCGGCTTCGGCCTGGGCAATCCCGGCCCGTTCAGAGGCTTCCTGCGCCTTCAGGGATTCCTGCTGCGCGTGCTCGATATTTTTTTTCAGGGCGTTAACCATAGCCACAATGGACTTGTACACGCCTTCTTTGGCGCTGCCATCGTCAATATTGTAGTCGCCCTGAACCACGCGGTTGGCAACGTTGTTGAGTTCACCGGGGTCTTTGCCCAGCTGTTTGTGCGTGCCACGGATAATAAAGATAACAGTTGCCGTGCCCGCAATCAGGGCGGCTGCAAGCAAGGCTATAATCAGCACTCTCGCGTTACTGTACATCTCGTCACAGTTATTGCTGGCGGCATCGCCGCCTTCCGTGTTGATTCGCACCAGGCTCATGAGCGACTCATTGCACTGCTCAAAGAGTGTGCGGGACTGCGAACGAAAGAGCTGCATGGCCTGATCATGCTTGTCGCTGTTCGCAAGCTGCATGACCTTGTTGCTGATTTCCAGGTATTCCTTCCACTGCCGCAGAAAAGTGTCGTATGTCTGTTGTTCCTGAGGCGAGGAGATGAGTTTTACATATTGGCTGCTGACGGAACCCATACCCTTCAGGGCTGCATCCATGCGGTTTTTGTAGGTAGGCCTGTACTCGTCAGAGCTGCCCATATTGACCAGCATGGATTCGGCAAGGCGGTAGTCTGATGTGAGCACGTTCAGGTTCAGGGCGCTTCGCGTGGAAGGAAGCCAGTTGCGGCTGATTTCCGTTGATCCGTCATTGATATTTGACATCTGCATCAGGCTGAACGTGCCTAATATCGCTATGAGCAGAAGCAAAAACGCTGACATAAGCGAAAGCTTTACTCCTAATTTCATATTCTCCCCCATTCTAGGTAATTGTATTGCAGTTGTATGAGATGTTCTTATGTAATCGGGGGGTATGGTTTGTATTTATTTATATGTTGTAGTTAGTTTAATTGATTTGTTTTTTAATGAATGTTCGATATTTTAATCTTTATGAATATTTTTATCTTTCTGTAAAATGTATTATCGGCATTACTAACCATGACTTATGGGTGTTAGCAATATAAAAAACGAGTTTCAAAAAATAATATTTTCAAGATAATATGTGTAATGAAGTTTTTTATTTTAGTTGTGCATATTAATTAACTGTAGCGACTGTTTATAATTTGTAAAAAACAGTAACTACATCTTAACTGATAGCGCAGTTAGCCATTGGCGTATGCAGTGTCATTTGATTTCAGGTTTGGCCATGCCAGCAGCAAGAAAAAAATGCGGCAGAATGTCACTCTTGAATTGCGTCTTATTGAATAGCTATGCTTCCGGTATCAGGAGCTCGTGATAATTCTCAGTCATGAAATGTTTTGAAATAAAAATTTTAATAAAATTGAAGTATTGTGTGCAACTATATGGTGTTTAAAATAAAAATGACCGAAGCAAAACTTCGGTCATTACGCAGGGGCGCGGCGGGCAGCCGCCCCGTGCATGCGCAAAAGGGCAAGACCCTTTTACGTCGATTTTCAGCAGGCGCCGGAGCCATCTTGGCGTCCGGCGCCTGTGGCGGCTTTAAGCCGCGCAATCCAACTCTTCTGAATCCGCTTTTTTTATATTCTATCTTGCAAGGGCAAGCCGTGCAGTACTCGCTTTACCACAGTGCCAGCACATTTTGCGCTGGGCGGCATGAGCTATTGGCCGCGGGTGTTCCACCCCTTGCAAAGACAAATGGCCTAGTAGCGGTAGTGGTCTGCCTTGAAGGGGCCGTCCACATTGACGCCGATATAGTCGGCCTGTTCCTTGGTGAGCTTGGTCAGCTTGACGCCAAGACGGCCAAGGTGCAGGCGGGCCACTTCTTCGTCCAGTTCTTTGGGCAGGGTGTAGACCTTGTTTTCCAGCTTTTCAGTGGCCAGCTTGATCTGGGCCAGCGTCTGGTTGGTGAAGCTGTTGGACATGACAAAGCTGGCATGTCCCGTGGCGCAGCCAAGGTTGACCAGGCGGCCTTCAGCCAGCACAACGATGCTGCGGCCAGACTTGAGGGTCCACTTGTCCACTTGCGGCTTGATATTCAGGCAGGTGACGCCGGGCGTGTTTTCAAGATAGGTCATTTCAATTTCGTTGTCGAAATGGCCGATATTGCACACAATGGCTTCGTCCTTCATGGCTTCCATATGCTTGCCGGTGATGACGTGGTAGTTGCCCGTGCAGGTGACGTAGATGTCGCCCTGAGCCAGTGCGTCTTCAATGGTGGTGACTTCGTAGCCTTCCATCGCAGCCTGAAGGGCGCAGATGGGGTCGATTTCCGTCACCAGCACGCGCGCGCCGAAGCCGCGCATGGACTGGGCGCAGCCCTTGCCCACGTCGCCGTAACCCACAACCACAACAACCTTGCCGGCAATCATGACGTCAGTGGCACGCTTGATACCGTCAGCCAGGGATTCGCGGCAGCCGTACAGGTTGTCGAACTTGGACTTGGTAACAGCGTCGTTGACGTTGATGGCAGGGAAGAGCAGCTTGCCAGCGGCTTCAAGCTGATAGAGGCGATGCACGCCAGTAGTGGTTTCTTCCGAAACGCCCTTCATCTTGGCAGCTACCTTGTGCCAGTGCTGGGGATCTTCTTTGAGGCGCAGCTTGAGGCGGTCAAGGATGCACTGCAGTTCCTTGTTGTCGGTCTTCTCATCAAGAACAGCGGGGTTGTTTTCAGCTTCAACGCCCTTGTGGATAAGCAGGGTGGCGTCGCCGCCATCGTCAACAATAAGGTCGGGGCCGCTGCCGTCAGGCCAGGTAAGTGCCATTTCGGTGCACCACCAGTAATCTTCAAGGGTTTCGCCCTTCCAGGCAAAAACCTTGGCCATGCCCAGGTCGGCAATGGCGGAGGCGGCGTGGTCCTGCGTGGAGAAAATGTTGCACGAAGCCCAGCGGATGTCCGCGCCCAGAGCGTGCAGGGTCTGGATGAGCATGGCCGTCTGGATGGTCATATGCAGGGAACCCGTGATCTTGAGTCCCTTAAGCGGCTTGCTGGGGCCGTATTTTTTGATGCATTCCATAAGGCCGGGCACTTCCCGCTCGGAAAGCTGCATTTCTTTTTTGCCGAAATCGGCCAGGGCCATGTCTGCAACTTTGTGCGCCAGACTCAGATCAAGAGCTTTGGTCATTGATGTCTCCCATTCTTTGAAGTATCTGATTTGTTAATAATTTTAAGCGAGTGGAGTGTTGCACTTCTTGCCTTGCGGCAAAAAGGCTAATGGGCCTCTGCTGTCAAAATCAGCAGGGTCAGGCCCCGGTCCACGGGCTGCCGCGTACAGGTCAGCGTGTTAAAGCCCACAGACTTGAGATCAGCGTCCAGACCGTCTTCGTCAAAGCCAAGCCAGCGGTCGCCGTAGCGGTTGCGCATGGTTTCGTCGCTGTGGCGAAGAAAATCCGCCACAAAGAGGCGTCCGCCGGGGGCCATGATGCGGCGTATCTCGCGCAGGCCGTGCAGCGGATCAGAAAGATGGTGCAGCACAAGATTGATGCAGGCGAAATCCGCTTCCTGATCCCGCAGGGGCAGGTGGCTCAGTTCGCCGATACGCAGAGATACCCGATCCTCAGAGAGGTCTTCAGGTGTAAAGCGCCGGCGGCAGATCTCAAGCATGCGTGCAGAGCCGTCCACGCCAATGACTCCACGCGCCAGTGGCAGCATGCGCGCCAGCACGGCCCCCGTGCCGCAACCCAGGTCCACAGCCATGCCACAGTCTTTGGGCACAGCGGCGCACACGGCGTCAGGCAGGTCAAAAGCCCCCAGAACCTCGCGGTTCAGCTCGTCCCAGTCTTCAGCAATGGCGTTGAAGAACTGGCGGGTCTTGAGAGCGCGTTCTTCAAGCATCTGCGCAGCCATATTCAGGTCTGCCCGCATAGCGGCGTCTGCATGAACAAAGGGAGTGATGGAGAGCAGAAAGTCGCGCTCTTCGCCCGAGCGTGGCGTAGCGTAGAAAACCCACAGCCCATCACGGCGTGAAGTGAGCAGCCCAGCCTCGGTAAGGATTTTCAGATGACGCGAAACCCGCGATTGCCCCATGTCCAGAATGCGCACCAGTTCGTTGACCGACAACTCGTAATGCAGCAAGATGTGCACAAGGCGAAGGCGTGTTTCGTCTGAAAGTGCTTTAAAATACAAAAGTGCCATTTGTTTTCCTGCGATAAATCAACTTATGTTGATGCTAATATCAATATATCTGCATATGGTCAACAGGCCTGGCGTTGGGCTAACCCTTCCCAAGCGCGGGGTGGCTCTGTGATTCACAATGCCCATTGTGGCGGAACTGCTCATGTTTCCTAAAGTATTTCGCAAAAAAAATAAAAATGCCGAACCGGTGGCCGTTGGCGAAGTGCTAGCCGCCGTTATGGCCGGGCTTGGCGTGGACCCGGCGCAGGCTCAGGCGCGTAACCGGCTGAGTCATCTGTGGCAGAATTGGAACATGGTTATGGGCCCGGAGCTGGCAGAACTGGCCCGTCCCCTTGGCCACCACAGGGATTTACTGCTCATAGGGGCCGAGGATGCCATGCTGGCTCAGGAACTGCACCTTATGAGTGCTGAACTGCTGGAAAGGGTCAATGCCTTTATGGAAGAACCCTTTTTTGGCGGCGTAAAGGTATCACTGCTTATGGGCAAACCAGGGCTGGATGTGACGGCCAGCAAGCCATTGTCGGATGAAGATATGGGCTGGCGCGCGCCACGTGTGGTGACGCCTGACCCTATTCAGGCCAGGGGCGACTTTCTTGTAGGTATGGACCCTGACTCGCCAGTGGCGCGCGCATATTCCCGCTTTGCGGAGTGTCGTGCACGAATTAAATCGTAACTATCTGAAAATCCCGTGTAAGTGTTCTTTGCTTGTCGCAGACCGCAATGCGACAAGCCTCCCGGAGTTTGGCTGTGCCGGGCTAATTTTATAATTATCAATCCCGCTTTTTGGCCTTTTGGCCCTCAGCAGCGCTTCGCGTCCTCTTGTGGACTTTCACAGGCAGCCAGTTGCTCCCGATAGCAAAATTCATGAAAAAGTATGGGGAACCGCAAGATTGTTTCAAGAAATATGTTTTATATTCATTATATATTTTAGTATGATATAATAAGCATGAAATATTTCTACATGCGATTTTGTTGTTTGCTTGCTGCTATTGTTGACAACCATTTGCATGCAGTGCTAGCTTCCAAAAAGCGTCACCCACCTACGCTCAAGTGGTGGGGAAGAGCTCGCGGAGGATTGAATGAACGTGCAAAAAACTATGGAAGACATTTGTCTGAAGCACGACAACGGCAGCGATTTCAGTTTTCGTGGCCGACTTTTTTCTGAGTGCTCGTGGTATGACGAAGCACTTGGCATGCTCACCCGTCAAAAGCTCTATGTGACCGACACCAACGAACAGGTGTATTATATCGTACGCTCGTCTGGTCAGGAGCGCAGCCGTCATGCGTACCGCCTTGCAGTACGTGGCGATAACTGCATCATTCATAACGGCATGGCCGAAATGTCTTTGCAGTTCGATATGCTCATGCTGGCCGTGCGCGGCCTTTGCGGGCTTGAATCTGGCGCAACGCCTACACTTTCTATGGTGGAAGAAATGCTCAAGGCGGCTAACGCCTGATTTTCCACATATCTTGATGTCTAAAGGGCGGCCCTTCGGGTCGCCCTTTTGCGTTTTTGTTGTCAGCGTTGTTATTCTAGAGTTTTTCAATAAACGGCGAGGGGTAAGCCGCATTGCCGACCTGCGGGACGGCTTTTCACGCAACAGTTCTGCGTTTGCGGGCTTCGGGCTTGCGCTCGCAGCGGCGTTCACGGCACCGTGCCCCCGGCATGGATGTGGTGGGGCAGAGGCATTGGCGCTGCTTCCCCAGAAGTTCCAAAGAATGGCAAAAAGCGTGCAGGGTTTCTTTATGGTCAGCGGGCGGCGCCGAGCATCATATCTGCCCTGGGCAATGCCGTTAGATCCTGGGCCGCAACGTTACGAGCCTGTCAGCATGCGCTTGCAGCATGACAGGCTCGTTTTTTCTGGCATAGCAGGGGGACTTATCTCGTGAGGGCACTGCCTGGTGCGGGGTTGCTTCAGTCAGTTGTTTCGGGCAGGGCCTTCTGGTCGTCACGGGCCGAGCATTCTATTCGTGGCAGTGGCGTGAAGTAGTTGGTACCCCAGGTAAGCGCCAGAACAAAAACTGCGGCGAAAAGGCCTATGACCGGGCTCCATAATGGCGCTGCGGAAAGAGATAACCGCATGAGCAGGGTGCCGATAACAAACCCGGAGTTGCGGAAGACCGCGTGAAAGGCAGGCATGTAGCGTTGCGCTATAAGCACCAGAGTGATGTCTGAAAAAATCAAAATGGTATACAGGGTTTCAAAAAAACTCTGGTCGTTGCCTGTGGTGACAAAAGAAATAACATCCCTCACGGCGACGCAAAGAAAAATGATGAAGAGCAGCAAGGCCAGCAGTTTTTTGCTCATGACGTAGCGCATACGCAGATCTGGAGAGGAGATGAAATGCATGTGCCGCCGGGCGATACGCTTGTACAGCCCGAGGCACAGGTATACCAGCAAGGCCCCCGCGCCCGAAACGGCGATATAAAGTACGGGCAGCATGTCGCTGGCCACGCTGACGGGTTCTGGCAGGTGGCTCAATTCCTTGAAGGCGTTGCGCAGCAGGATGAGGGTGAGGATTTCAAACTGCTTGCCCATTGATTGCGAAAGGGAGCTGGGAATGACCAGAATGAGGCCCATAACCTCTAGCACCAGTATGAGCGTAAAAGCCAGATGGATGGCGTAAAAATGGCTGGTGGGCGTGACGGTAGACAGCCAGGGAGGCAAAAGTCCCTGCCTGTTCAGCTCAATACCCAGAAGGGCCAGCAGATAGACCCAGAGGATGAAAAAAGCCACACGCCGTTGGGTGACAGCGCGTTCCCAACTGTGTTGCAACCAATCAAATGCATCAGTAATGGGCTGCAATTTTTCAATAAACATATTTTGAAGCACTCCTCTGAGCGAAACATTCGTTGTCTTGTTGTGTGCTGAAAAAGCATAGCCACACGCGGATAAATGTCAAAGACAGCTTTGCGGCAGGCCCGTGACAGAAGAGACAATTTTTTGGCGGTAGTTGCGGTTGCACATATATGCCCCCGTTATTCGGGTTTTTGCCCGCTACTTGCCATCCGTGCGCATTGAACGTAGAAAAAGGGCTTCCCCCAAAACTATCTGTCTGTCATGTTAATAGATTGCCACAGTGCCTACGAGGTTAGAACGCCATGCCCCATAAGGGTCCGCATATTTCCATTTCTCCCGACTATGTGGTGAACCGCATTCTGCGCATTAATATTGATGATTTTGCCGAATGGCCCGAATCCGTGCGCAACCTTGCCATCGCCATAGCCGAAGAGCTTTTTCTGGTGGCTTACAATCCCTTCATTGACGCCGATACCGTGCGCGGCAGCGTGCGCGCGAGCTTTGAAAAAGAAGCCGTTTCTCTGGCGCATTATTATGCCACGGCCATTGGCGAGGGCATTACCATGTTCTGGTCGGCCCACCAGGCCGAAATGGAATTCAGGGAAAAGCTCATCGACGCTCTGGGCGACATCCTGCCGGCGGAATGTATTTTGACCAATCCCGGCGCACTGGTGGAATCCGCCACCGACGCGACGGACTTGCGCATGGAGCTGCCCCTGCTTGTGGTTGAACCCGATACCACAGAGCAGGTGGCCGAGCTGGTGAAGCTGGCCAATGACATGAAGTTCGCCCTTATTCCGCGTGGCGGCGGATCAGGCATGACGGGCGGCGCCGTGCCCGCGCGCAAGCGCACTCTTATCGTGAGCCTCACTCGCCTTACGCGCGTGGGGGACATTGATTTGAAGGACATGACAGTGACCTGTCAGGCCGGGGCCATAACCCAGACCGTCATAAACGCCGTTGACGCCGCGGGCGCTCTTTTTTCCGTTGACCCGGCCTCCAAACAGGCTTCGTCCATTGGCGGCAATATTTCAGAAAATGCTGGCGGCCCGATGGCCTTTGAGTACGGCACCACGCTGGACAACCTGCTGTGGTGGCGCATGGTGACGCCCACTGGCGAAATCATCACCATCGAACGCGAAAATCATCCGCGCCATAAAATTCTTGCCACAGAAACTGCGGTCTTTGTGGTCAAGGACGTGAGTGGCGGCGTGCGCAACGTGGTGCATTTGCGTGGCGACGAAATCCGCCTGCCGGGCCTTGGCAAGGACGTGACCAACAAGGCTCTGGGCGGGCTGCCCGGCATGCAGAAAGAAGGCGTGGACGGCATCATCACGGAAGCCTGTTTTATTCTGCATCCCAAGCCCAAGCACAAGCGCATCATGGTGCTGGAGTTTTTTGGCCGGTCAATGCACCCGGCCGCCATCGTGGTGCGCGAACTGGTGGCCCTGCGCAACCGTATCCGCGAAGAAGGCGACTACGCCCACCTTTCGGCCATGGAAGAATTCAACGCCAAATACGTTCAGGCTATCGAATACAAGCGCAAGTCTGAAAAATACGAAGGTTCGCCCATTTCGGTTATTATCCTTCAAGTGGACGGCGACGATCCTTACCTTCTGGACACCTGTGTGGGCGACATCGTCAGCGTGGTTGAGCAGCAGGAGAACGTTGATATCATTGTGGCCGCCGACGACAAGGAAGGCGAGCGCTTCTGGGAAGACCGCCACAAGCTTTCGGCCATAGCCAAGCGCACCTCCGGCTTCAAACTCAACGAAGACGTTGTCATTCCTATGGAGCGCATACCGGATTTCGCGCTCTTTCTTGAGCAGGTCAACCTGGAATGCACCGCTGCGGCCTACCGCCACGCCCTTCAAGAAGTGGGACGGCTGCCCGGCTACCCGATGGAAGACAAGGACTTCAACCGGGAATTTTCACAGGCCTCCAAGGCAGCTTCGGGCGATGTTTCCGCCGCTGACCTGTCTGATATGGAAATGGCCGCCCGTGCCGAGGTTTTTCTTGAAGCCCTGAAAGAAAAGTATCCGCATCTCGCCAAAAAGATCGTCAAGATTCATGAGTACATGAACGCCAGCCGCATTGTTGTGGCCAGCCACATGCATGCCGGCGACGGCAACTGTCATGTGAACATTCCCGTGAACTCCAACGATGCCCAGATGCTGGAAGAAGCCGAAGAAGTAGCGGCCCACATTATGGCTGAATGCCAGGAAATGGGCGGTGAGGTTTCGGGCGAGCACGGCATCGGCATCACCAAAATAGCCTTTTTCAGCAAAGAAAAAATGGACGCCCTGCGGGCTTTCAAAGAACGCGTGGACCCCCGCGACGTTATGAATCCCGCCAAGCTGGTCTACCGCGACCTGCCCGTGCGTCCCTTTACCTTCTCCTTCAACCGCCTTATCCGCGACATTCGCGAAAGCGGTCTGCCGGACAAAGACAAGCTCATTCACCTGCTCACGTCCATTCAGGTGTGCACGCGCTGCGGCAAGTGCAAGCAGGTCTGTTCCATGTGCTATCCCGAGCGCTCCATGCAGTACCACCCGCGCAACAAGAATATGGTGCTGGGTATGCTGCTGGAGGCGGTGTATTACTCGCAGGTCAACAAAGGCCGCATTGACGAGCGCCTGCTCAAGTGGATGCGCGATGTCGTCGAGCACTGCACGGCCTGTGGGCGCTGCATGGCCAACTGCCCGGTAAAGATTCCTTCCGGCGAAGTGGCCCTGACCCTGCGTGCCCTGTTGGAGCATGAAGGCGCTGCCGGGCATCCCATCAAGGGCCGTGCGCTGGATTGGCTTGGGCATGATATTGCCCACCGTGTGCCCAAGGCTGCCAAAATGGCCTCTTTGGGTCAGAAGATGCAGAACAAGTTTCTTGGTTTTGTGCCCGAAGTATGGAAGCGCCGCATGCAAAGCCCGCTTTTTTCGGGACGCGGCCCCAAAATGGGCTACACCAACCTTTATGAAGCCCTCAAACTGCACCGGGGCGCCGTTTTTGCGCCTGACGAGCCCACGCCCGGCATGCCTCTGGTTTTGTACTTTCCCGGCTGCGGTGGTGCGCTTTTTTATGACCGCATAGGCGTATCTTCCATAATGCTGCTGCTCAAGGCCGGTTTTGCTGTGGCTGTGCCGCCCAGGCATATGTGCTGCGGTTTCCCCTTGCTGGCAGCGGGGATGGACACCGCCTTTGAAGACAATATGGCCCAGAATCGCCAATACATGGCTTCAATGCTGCGTAATCTGACCAAACAGGGCTTTGACTGCAAATATCTGGTGACAGCCTGCGGTTCCTGCCGCGACGGACTGGAACGCATGAATATGCAGGCCCAGTTCCCGGATCTGGTGATGCGCGACGTGGCGCAGCTCACGCTGCCGCTGCTTTCTCGCGACAACCTGAGCGCCCCCTTGCCCGAAGGCTCCAAGGTGCTCTATCACGGGGCCTGCCACTGTGAGTGGGCCGACGTACACAAGGTCAAGGGGCAGCAGCAGGTGGTGCGTGCTCTGGGTGACTTCACCGGAGCCAAGGTTGCACTGAATCCCGGTTGCTGCGGTGAATCAGGCATGGGGGCCATGACCTCACCCCAGATTTACAACCTGTTGCGTTCGCGCAAGCAAAAGAGACTTGGCGATGCTATGGGTGAAGATTATGAAGGTCCGGTGGTTGTGGGCTGCCCGTCGTGCAAGATTGGTATTGCCCGTTGCCTCATCAACATGCACGACAAGCATCCCGTGCTGCATGTGGCGGAATGGCTGGCCGGGCTTGTGGATGGCGAGGACCGCCGCCAGAGCTTCCGTAAGAAAGTCAATGAAACCAAGGGTGATGTGCGGGTCATCAACATGAAATAGGTGTTCTGCAAGGCGCATTGCGGTTTTGTGGCAAGCGTCAAGGACTGAAAATACAAGTGCCGTCTCTGCTATGCAGGGGCGGCATTTGACGTTTGAGGGGGTACGTTGCAGCGGCGGGTAACTCGGGGTTGGAGCTCTGAGAGTAAGGTATTGTGCCCTGTGGGCATGTGTCGACCTGACAAGCGGGTGGGAAAGTACGAAGCTTTTGAGGGGTGGGGAGTGCCCTGCGGGTACGGAGGCTTTCTCGTTTATGTTGTTTTGACCGCCTGCGCGGCGCGCGGCAGAAGGGGGCCTGTTAGGGGCTGCCGCCCCTCCGAGGCCCCCTCTGCACTCCCCCCGGACGACCCCGCTGGGCTTGTCGTATATCTCCATTCCTACGGGTTAGCCCTCACGGGCTTTCCATATTCCGTCATTGCGCGAGGGCTGCGCGGCTTTTGCTTCGGGAGCTTCCTCGCTTCGCTCGGCGATCTCCCTGCGCGCCGCGCAATGCCACCGTGCGTTTTCGCGCTGAATGAAGGTAGGGCGTCTGGTTAGCGGGGTGTGGGGTGGGGCGGAAATTCGGAGTTTGTCTTTTGACTGAGGTGTGTAGTGCCCTGCGGGCACGGTGCCCTTTCCGTATATGTCGTTTTGGCCGCCTGCGCGGCGCGCGGCAGAAGGGGGCCTGTTAGGGGCTGCCGCCCCTCCGAGGCCCCCTCTGCACTCCCCCCGGACTACCCCGCTGGGCTTGTCGTATATCTCCATTCTTACGGGTTCGTCCCAAGGGCTTTCCATATTCCGTCATTGCGCGAGGGCTGCGCGGCTTTTGCTTCGGGAGTTTCCTCGCTCCGCTCGGCGATCTCCCTGCGCGCCGCGCAATGCCACCGTGCGTTTTTGCGTTGAGCGACGGTCATGGGCATCAGGCTGTATTGAGGGCCAGTGAGTCCTGTAAAGCCAGCTGGTTCAACTATATAGGTAATTAGCTGGGATGTTACGGCTTTTCAGGCAAGGCACAAGCTGTTGCAGGGGGCGGCGTTATAAAGAACCGAAGCCGACACGTCGGCGAGGTTCGTGCGTAGCCGCCCCGAAAGAAGTTGTTGGTCGGGGGTAGAGCGGGGGTGCTTCGGGGGGGATGCAAGGGGGGCCGAGAAGGGGGCGAAGCCCCATAACCGGCCCCGCCTTGCCGCGCGCCGCGCAGGCGGCAGAAGTAGAGAAAAGGAAAAGCCTTCGTGCCCGCAGGGCCAAATTATTCACATAAATGCAACGATATTGCTTTCTTGCCCTCGCCGTTACAGCGTTCGTCTTCATTGGCGGTAAACTGACAGCGGCCAGCAAAGATGGTTCGTCGCTTGGGAAGCTTTTTAGGCAGAGTATTTTGCTGGTAGGTACAGACAGGCGCAGATGGGTATGGGAAAATCTACACACCCCGCACTCAAGCTTGATAGGCACAAGACGCAAATTGCGGGGGAGACTCCTTTTAAAATTTAAAAAGAATCTCCCCCGCTGGCAGGAGCAGTTTAGAGTTTATTTTTTGGCGTGACGGCCAGCGTGGCTGTTGCTGCCGGCTTCAGTTTCTGTGAGGGGCTTGCTAACCGGGTGGGCATCAAAGTGATCCATCGCCCGCTTGATGTCTTCAATAAGCAGGCTGCCCAGGTCGCGGCTGAAGCCGTGGCGTACCAGCACGCGCATGACGACGAGGTCTTCGCGGTGTGCGGGCATGGAATAGGCGGGAACCTGCCAGCCGCGTGAACGCAGGCGGTCAGAGAGGTCGTACAGGGTGTAATTGACCTTGGCTTTGGGCTTGAAGGCCCAGCACAGGGCAGGGATGCCGCCGCGCCCGTTGTACAGCACTTCAAATGGGCCGAGCTTGCCAATGGCTTCGCCGAGGTAGCGGGCCGTGTCATAGCAGTTCTGGTGAATGCGGCGGTAACCTTCCTTGCCGAGGCGCAGGAAGTTGTAATACTGAGCGATAATCTGCCCGCCGGGGCGTGAGAAGTTGAGGGCAAAGGTGGGCATGTTGCCACCGAGGTAGTTCACATTGAAAATGAGGTCTTCGGGAAGGTCGGCTTTTTCACGCCATACAACCCAGCCAACGCCCAGAGGCGCAAGGCCGAACTTGTGGCCGGAAGAGTTGATGGATTTGACACGGGGCAGGCGGAAGTCCCAGCGCAGGTCGGGTTCAATAAAAGGCGCCAAAAAGCCGCCGCTGGCTCCGTCCACGTGGATGGGAATGTCCCAGCCTTTGCTTTTCTGCAATTTGTCCAAGGCCTTGCTGACTTCTTCCACAGGCTCATACTGGCCTGTAAAGGTCACGCCCAGGGTGGGCACAACGCCGATGGTATTTTCGTCGCAGCGCTTGATCACTTCATCTGCGGTCATGATCAGGCGGTCTTTTTCCATCGGAATTTCACGCAATTCCACGTCCCAGTAGCGGGCGAACTTTTCCCAGCAAACCTGTACGGGGCCGCAAACCATATTGGGTTTGTCGTAAGGCTTGCCTGCGGCCTTGCGCATGTTGACCCAGCGGCGCTTCATGCCAAGCCCGCCAAGCATGGCGGCTTCGCTGGAACCCGTGGTGGAGCAGCCAAGGGTTCCCTTGGGATCGGGCGAGTTCCACAAATCGGCCAGCATGTGCACGCAGCGTGTTTCTGTTTCGGCTGTTTGCGGATACTCGTCCTTGTCGATCATGTTTTTATCAACGCATTCGGCCATGATCTGGTTGATTTCAGGATCTACCCAGGTCTGGCAGAACGTGGCCAGATTCTGGCGCGAATTACCGTCCAGCATCAGTTCGTCATGAATGGCCTGATAAACATCGCGGGGGCGACTTTCATTTTCGGGCATCTCGTAGCGCGGCATGGCATTGGCCATATCTGACGCGGCGTAGGTGTCGTCAAGCACGGTATTACGCAGGGTATTCTTTGCAGTCATGCTCTACTCTCCATTGTTGCCGTTGATTGAATCACTGTTTTCTGCTTCCACGGCCAGCCTCCATTGAGGCTTTTTGAATGCTTGAATAAGCAGCGGGATAGCCAGAAAAGTGCATAATCCGCCTGCCACCAGCCCCACATAAAGGGCTGGATTACCTATGGGCAGGTTGTGCGGAGGGAAAAATCCCACAATAAAGGCGAAGGCCACTCCCAGTAAGCCCACGCCGCCAATAAAGAACATGCCTGTGAGCCCGCCCGGAACGCGATAAGGCCGCGGCAGGTCTGGCATGGTGATGCGCAGCCATATGGCTGCACTGAACATAAGCAGGTACATAGCCAGGTAAATGCTGGCCGTGAGCGTTGTAAGAATAAAAAAAGCCACGCTGACGTTTTCAACCAGAAAGTATATGGAGCTCAGGATCAGAACAATGACGGCCTGTATGGCCAGCAAGACTACCGGAGCCCCGGCCTTGTTCTCTCTGCCCAGCAGGGGAGGGGCCTCGCCCTCGCGTGCCGTTTGCAACATGCCTTTGCTCGGGCCGGATACCCAGGCCATAACGTTGCCCACACCGCCAAAGGTTATGAGCAGCGCCACCACGGGCACCATAAAATCCAGGTCAAATTTGTGCAGAATAAGAGAAAAAGCCTGCATGAGGCCCGCGGTGAGGCTCATTTCCTGAGGTGACAGCACGGCTGCAACCGCCAGTGAACCCAGCATGTAGATAATGAAGGCAATGCCTGCTGCCAGCAGCATGGCAATGGGAAAATCCCGCTCTGGCTTTTTCATGGCCGTGGCCTGAACGCTTTGCACTTCAACGCCAGCGAACATCAGCACTATCCCGGCAAGAAAGGTTACGCTGCCAAGCCCTGTGAAATGGGGAAAAAAGCGCGGATGTACATGTTCATGTACGGTATGCCCGCCCACCTGGACGCTTTGTTCCAGAAAGGCCACGGGATTGCCAAGGTCAACCCAAAGCAGGCCAAGAATTATGATGAAAAGGCTGGGAACAAGTGTGCCGACGAATACGCTGTATTTCGTCAGCGTGTTTACAGCCTCCGTACCGCTGAGGGCCACTGCGGTGGCGCAGGCATATATTCCTATGCTGACCATGCCTGTATACAGACCGCTTTGAGCCAAATGTGGATCACCCAGGCAATAGGCCAGCGAAGCTGCCGAAAATCCAAGAATGGTCGGATACCATGCCAGGGTCTGCACCCACTGCATCCAGATGGCCACAAAGCCCCAGCGGGGCCCAAAGGCCGCCTTGACCCACGTATACACCCCGCCCTTGTGAGAGGCGAATGCGCTGCCAAGTTCTGCCGACACCATAGCTGCGGGCAAAAGAAAGATAAATGTGGCGAAAAGTATGTAGAAGATCAGCGATAGCCCTTCGGCTGCCATCATTGGCAGCGCATTGAGACTGACCACCGTGCCCACTGTCATGAGGGCCATGGTCGAAATGGCTACGTTTTTTCGCTGTGCAGGCATGCCGTGCTCCCGGAAAGAGGTTCGGTCTAGGCAGGCTGGGAGTTTGATCTGGATGGGTGTGACGTTTGTTAAAAGGAATTGTTCCAATTAGCTAAAGCTAAACATATTCCTGTGTCTTTGACAATATATTTGTCTGTCTATTGTTTGTAACAGGAAACAGGAGTATTTTGTAATAATTTTCTTACAGACTATTTCTGATTTTTTGGCTCTATGACTGGATATTTTGTGGCGGTATTAGATTTTTTAAACGGTTAATCTTAGGTTCGATCAATACTATAGATAATGAAACAATTAAAATATCAAAATCTATTGACGCCTTAAGTGTTTTTACCTACCGTTGCCTTAACTGGGAGTTATTATTGATTGCTAGCCAGATAATCCGCAGTTTCCAGCCTCTAAATCCAGCCAGCTTTCTTTCTTTTGAGTGGAAATCTCACACAATAATACACGAGGAGCGCCACTATGGGAGAAGTAAAAGAGCAGACGTCCGGCTCTAAAATGTCTATCGCGACAATAGTGGTAATGAATATCACTGCAGTCGTGAGCTTGCGGTTTCTTCCTTCCGAAGCGGAATACGGTCTTGGGGCAATTTTTTATTACGCCTTTGCTGCCGTTGTATTTCTTATTCCTATGGCCCTGGTGGCCGCGGAGCTTGCCACAACCTATCCTGAAAAGGGTGGAGTTTTCCGGTGGGTGAGTGAAGCCTTTGGCCCGCGCTGGGGTTTTTTGGCAATGGCTATGCTGTGGATTGAGGTCATACCTTACTTTCCCACGGTGTTGACCTTTGGCGCCGTTTCCATCGCTTTTGTGGATCCGCATATCAGCATGGCTGAAACAATGGCAGCTAATAAATGGTACATTACGGGTTTTGTGCTCATAGTGTACTGGCTGTCGGTGTTTATCGCCTTGCGCGGTGTGGGCATCTTTGCCCGGGTTTCGAAATGGTGCGGTATTGTCGGCACAATCATACCTGCAGCAGTGGTGGTCATTCTGGGCTTTGCCTATCTGTTCTTCAGCGGCAAGCCGCCGTTGATCGAGCTGAGCTGGAGCGCGCTGATGCCCGACTTTACCAACTTCAGCAACGTGGTGTTGGCCGCCAGTATCTTCCTGGCTTACGCGGGCATGGAAATGAACGCCGTGCACGTCAAGGATATGGACAATCCCACCAAAAAATACCCCATTGCCATCAGTATCGCGTCTCTGGGCACAGTGGCCATCTTCCTGCTGAGTACGCTTGGCATCGCTTTTATCGTACCCAAGCAGGACATCAACCTTACCCAGAGCTTGCTGCTGGCGTATGACCTGCTGTTCCGGTGGATTGATGCAGACTGGCTGGGTTCCGTGCTGGCCGTCATGCTGGCTTTCGGTGTGCTGGGTGGCGTTGTTACATGGATCGCCGGTCCCAACACTGGTATGCTGGCCGTTGCCAAGGCAGGATACCTGCCGCGCTGGTTTCAGAAGACAAACAGATTTGGCATGGGCAGCCGCCTTATGCTCGTACAGGCCGTCATTGTAACCATTCTGTCCATCACCTTCGTGGTCATGCCCTCGGTGCAGGCGGCGTTCCAGATTCTGTCGCAGCTCACCGTCATTCTTTATCTGGTCATGTATCTGCTCATGTTTGCCAGCGGCATACGTTTGCGGCAGACACAGCCGACGCGGCCCCGTCCCTATCGCGTGCCAGCCATGTATCTTTGGGCCACGTTGGGTTTCCTTGGCTCCCTGCTGGCTTTTGCGCTCAGCTTTGTGCCTCCGGGGCAGATATCTGTGGGCAGTCCGGAAAGCTACGTAATGTACCTTGTGGTGCTGGTGGCTATTTTTATAGCCATTCCGCTGATCATATTTGCATTGCGCAAGCCTGAGTGGCGTGATCCTTCTTCGGATTTCGAGCCTTTCACCTGGGAAAAGGAACAGGCGCAAAATCAGGCTGGCGTGCAGAGCTCCGCTTCTGCGCCCACACAGCCGTAGACAGTGCCGTCACAAGCGTCTTTCCGGTTGTTGTCGGGTTGGATCCGTCTTTTACCCGGTTGCGCGCTATAAAAGCACGCTTCCATCATAAAGGCTTGTTCTTCTTGATATGACAAAGGAACTCATCTTGTGACGGGATTGCCTGGCGGTATACTGAATACAGCGAACACCCGGGCGCAAGGCCGCAGCTAAAATCCGGCCTTGCGCAAAGGAAATGCCTATGCCTGATATTGATAAAATCCAGTCGGTGGTGGACAGCGCCTATGCGCAGTTCAGCAAGACCCCGGGCGGGGCCAATGCCGATTATATACCGTTTTTGGCCAATATTCCCAGCAACCTCGCCGCCGTGGCCGTGGTGACTGCTCAGGGGCAGTCTGTAGCAGCGGGCGACGCACAGTACCGTTTTGCCATTGAGTCCATTTCCAAGGTATGCACGCTTGCGCTTGCGCTGGAAGATATGGGACGGCAGGCCGTGCAGGAGAAAATCGGGGCCAGCCCAACGGGGCTGCCTTTCAACTCGGTAATGGCGCTTGAGCTGCACGGCGACAAGCCCCTGTCGCCTCTGGTCAACGCGGGCGCTATGGCGTCTGCCAGCTTTGTGAAGGCAGGGTCAGTGGAAGAGCGCTGGCAGCGCATTTTGGGCATGCAGCGCAGGCTTGGCTCCAAGGAAATAGCTATGTCCGACGAGCTTAACCAGTCGGAACAGACTACCAATTTCCATAACAGGGGCATTGCGTGGCTGCTGTATTCTGCCGGGTATATGTACTGCGACCCGATGGAAGCCTGCGACGTATACACCCGTCAATGCTCAACGTTACTGAATACCGTGGAGCTGGCGACCATTGGCGCAACCATAGCAGCTCGCGGGCGCAATCCCATTACTGGCGAGCAGGTGCTCAAGCCTGAAAACTGCCCTTGCATTATGGCTGAAATGACGATGGAAGGCATGTATGACAGTTCGGGCGACTGGGCTTATAACGTGGGGCTGCCGGGCAAGAGCGGCGTAGGCGGAGGCATTTTGACCATTGTTCCCGGCGTAATGGCCATTGCGGCTTTTTCGCCGCCTCTGGACAAGGTGGGCAACAGCGTACGCGGTCAGAAAATGGCAGCCTTTGTGGCTCAGGAGCTTGGGTACAACCTCTATAAGGCATAAGCTCCGGCAGATCTGATATTCAACGGTACCGGGCCGCTCTGCGAAAGATGCAGGGCGGCCGGGTTTATTGAAGTTTGTGGCGAAGATATTGAAAGCGGCCCTTTTCATTTGGTGGAGTACTTACTCCCATCATGAAAAGGGCCGCTTTGTGCAGTAATGGAAAAAGGCGTGGCTAGGAAAAGCTTCTAGAGCAGATTAACTTTGAAATACAGTACATTTCAAAGTTGTCGTTCTGCCAAAAAATACGATTTTCGGCAGAACCCACGCCGCGTTGCGGCGCGCTGCACTCTTGTGCAGCGTTAGAGCATTTAAACTTTTTCAAAGTCAAAATGCTCTAGGCGCGGTTGCCGCTTTTCCCGAAGCCTTCGCCGGGTTTGATGATTTTGCTCACAGCAGCAACCATGCCCGCAGCATCGGCGATATCCGCAGGAATAATAAGGCTGTTGCCCTGCTTGGCGATGTGCCCGAACTGGTTGATATAGGATTCGGCCAGTCGCAGTTGCGCAGCAGCCACGGCGTCGTTGCCAAGCTGTTCGCCAACAATGCGCAATCCTTCAGCCGTGGCCATTGCCACAGTGCGGATCTGGGCGGCTTCACCGTCGGCCTGGTTGATCACGGCCTGCTTGTCGCCTTCAGACTGAGCAATGGCAGCGGCCTTTGCGCCTTCGGCCAGGTTGATGCGTGACTGCATTTCACCTTCGGACTGGGCAATGACGGCGCGTTTTTCGCGTTCGGCGCGCATCTGTTTTTCCATTGCTTCCATAACCGTGATGGGGGGCGTGATGTCGCGAATTTCATAGCGCAGCACCTTGACGCCCCAGGGGGAAGTGGCGGCGTCCAGAGCTTCTACAACTTCCTGGTTGATGCGCGTGCGCTCCTCGAAGGTACGGTCAAGCTCAAGTGTGCCTATGACGGAACGCAGCGAAGTCTGGGCAAGCTGAATAGCGCCCCATTCGTAGTCCGAAATGCCATAGGCGGATTTATCGGGAGTGATGATCTGCAGGTAAAGCACGCCGTCAATGTCCACACTCACGTTATCGCGGGTGATGCAGGTCTGCTTGGGCACATCCAGGACTTGTTCCTTGAGGCTGCGCTTGTAGGCGATCACGTCCACAAAGGGCACAAGAATGTGAAAGCCCGCGTACAGAACCTTGCTGAATTTGCCGAGCCTTTCCACCACGTAGGCAGACTGGTTGGGAACAACAACAGCGGTCTTGATAAGAACGATGATAACCAATACGGCCAACAGAAAAAGCCATCCGAAACTATTCATAAAAGCCATAACTACCTCATGATGATTATAAGCGTGGCGGCACGGCATGTCGCGTACCTTGAAGAAAAACCGCTGTGCCTGGCATTTGCCCGGCAGCAGGATTTTGCGAGCCCTGTATAGCGCGGCTGTTACGTAGCGTTGCCTTGCGGGCTGCTGCTGAAGCACGGCCCCGGTTTTTACCGGAAACAAGCCGGGCCTGGAGCACCTGTAGCGGTTTGCCGTGCTTTTATACCCGGGCTGCTTGGAGCATTCTGTCTTTGAAACTGGAGTCTGACGGCGGGTCAGATCCCTGTGGCGATTTTGCCGCAAGGACTTGAAGACAAATCCTTGCTCAGGCGCGTTTTCTCAAAGGTAATCTGTCGTATAACGCAGATATCAGGATTTGACCACAGGTTGCACCCGCAACACAAGGGCGTCGTCAGGCTCGGCCCCCAGAATCCGTACCGGGCTGCCTTCTGCAATTTCTTCGCGGCCAACGGCGCGCCAGAAGCTGCCGTCTATGCTGACTTCACCCACTTCGCCGGGGCGCAAGGGTTTGCTGAGGATTCCCTGCCTGCCCGTAAGCGGGTGGGGAGCGCAATGCTCTTCGTCATGCCCGTTACAGCTTTCAGAAGCCACACTACGGGCGCGACCACCGAAAACCGCCCGCAAGCGGCGGCGCAGAAAAAGCAGTGTGAGAAGGGAAATGCAGATGAAGGTGATGATCTGCCATGCGAGGTCCATGCCCAGCAGCGCGGCCAGAGCTGAAGCCCAGGCTCCCACGCCGAAAAAGAGCAGCACCATTGCCGGGGTCATCAGTTCGGCCAGAAAAAAGGCCACACCCACAATAAACCAGAGAAGAGGCGCGTTCATGATTCCATCCGTGCGGTCTGCCGTATGCGCCGGGCCGGGCTGCCGCTATTTGGGCGGCGCGGAGGTTTTGCCCCCGCGCGCACCCTGTGAAAGCATAGGGCCGTTATTGTTGCGGGCCCTCATCAATATCGATAATGCGGCCTTGAAGCCAGATATAGGCATCAATGGCCTGTCCCGCCTCTGGTTCCAGATCGCCCAGGACCATCTTTGACGCATAGATGACCAGACGCATAGGCTGGCGGTTTTCAAACGGAAAAGTGAGATACAATGCCTTAACGGGCATTTTTTCCAGCTGGCAGTCCTGCACCTCTTCAATGACGGCACGCATCTGATATTCACAGAAATTGCGTCCAGGCATGATCATGTGGCGGTCGCTCACGTCTACCTGCAGGGGGGGCACATCCAGACGGCCCTTGCCGGGGTTGGCTTCAAGCCACTGCTCGGCATAGGCTTCGTATTGCGGTCCCTGCGTGATGGTCATCTGGTCCAGCAGGGCCTTGCGGATGGCAAAGGCCAGACCAGCAACCAAAAAGGTGTGCGTGACGCCGGGGGTAAGGTCTGTTCTGTCGCGGCCATAAAGCGGGTCAAAGAACCACATGGGGTTCTTGCCCTCGATCATGCTGACGGCCACGTTGGCGCCCATGCCATTTTCCCAGGGATGTACGCCGTCGACCATAAGGTCGTTGGGCAGACCGTCCAGCAGGGGAGCGGCGGAAATGGGCGTCAGCTTTTCGCCTTCTTCACCCGTTACCAGCACTGAGGCGCGCAGGGGCTGATCCTGAGGCCATGCCATCAGGATGTGGTCCGTGCTGCCGCGCTTCCACTGCCACGAAGGACGTGTGCCGCCTTCGTGCAGGACCGTGCTTACAATCTGGTCCATAATAGCCGCCGGGTTCTGGCCCGTCAGCACGGCCCAGGCATCGCCAAGACCTTCATAGTGCATGCGGTTCTTGCCTTCGGCAGCGGCTTGCGCTTCTTTATGCGCCCTGGCTTCGGCAGAATCGTTATTTTCAGCGGTTTCAGGTTCGGTATTTTTGCTTTTCTTGGACATTGGAACTTCCTTTACTGCTCTTTCAGCGGCCCGGTCAGGCGTGTAGTGCGCCTGACCGGGAATGCTTCAACTCAGGCCTCAGCAACGCTGCGCGTTGAGGACGTCCGTCAGGCGTTTAGCGCCTGTCGCCACGGTCGCGACGGTCACGGCCACCACGGTCGCGGTCGCCACGTCCCCTGTCGCCACGGTCGCCCCTGTCACCACGGTCAGTGCGCGGGGGGCGGGCAGTGTCTTCGGGATTCCAGGGATGGCCCTGTTCTTCCAGCAACACGGCCTTGCGGCTGGCGCGGATGCGGTCGCCATTGATTTCAATGACTTTGACCACCATATCTTCGCCAAGACGAGCGACGTCGCCGGGCTGTTCCACGCGGTTCACGTCAAGCTGAGAAACATGCACAAGGGCTTCCACGTTGGGCAGAACTTCAACAATGGCGCCAATTTCCATGATTTTACGCACCTTGGCAGTGTAGTTCTTGCCAATGTCGGGGCGCTGGTCGTAGTAGGAAACCATTTCACGGGCTTTTTCAAGGGCTTCAGCCGTGGGGGCGAAGATGGACACGCGGCCCGAATCTTCAATGTCCACAGAAGCGCCAGTGGCTGCAGTGATGGCTTTGATGTTCTTGCCGCCGGGGCCGATGATGAGGCGGATGATGTCGGGGTTCACAAAAACTTCGGCATGCTGCGGGGCGTAGCGCGAAAGTTCCTTGCGCGGCGAAGCGATGGCTTTGGCCATTTCTTCCAGAATGTGCATACGGCCCTGACGGGCCTGCTGCATGGCTGTGCGCATGACTTCCGTGGTAAGACCTGTAATCTTGATGTCCATCTGCACGCCGGTGATGCCTTCAGCGGTGCCGGCGATCTTGAAGTCCATATCGCCCAGGGCGTCTTCGTCACCAAGAATGTCGGTGAGCACGATGAACTTTTCGCCTTCCTTGATGAGGCCCATAGCCACACCGGCCACAGGGGAGCTCACAGGCACGCCCGCGTCCATAAGGGAGAGCGAGCCGCCGCACACGGCAGCCATCGACGAGGAACCGTTGGATTCCATCGTTTCGGACACCACGCGCAGGGTGAAGGGGAATTCCGCTCCGGTGGGCAGCACGGGGCGCAAGGATCTTTCAGCCAGCGCGCCGTGGCCGATTTCGCGGCGGGATACACGCACGGGCTTCACTTCGCCCACAGAGAAGGGGGGGAAGTTGTAGTGCAGCATAAAGCGCTTGGTCACGTCGCCCGTGAGGGAATCCATGCGCTGTTCGTCAGTGGAAGAACCAAGGGTGGCAACAACCAGCGACTTGGTTTCGCCACGGCGGAACAGGGCAGAACCGTGAGCGCGGGGCAGCAGGCCAGTCTGGATCTGGATGGGACGCACCGTGGTGGTGTCGCGTCCGTCAATGCGCGTGCCTTCGTTAAGGATGCGGGCGCGCACCAGCTTCTTTTCAAGGCCGGACAAAATGTCGCCCACAGCCTTGAGGGCAGCTTCGTTTTCAGCCCAGGCGGCGTCGGCCTTGAGGGCTTCCATAACCTTGACTTTCACTTCCTTGCGGGCGTCTTTGCGGGCCATTTTTTCAGGCACGCGCAGGGCTTCTTCGATGCCATTGGCAAGGGCCAGCTCATGCACGCGGGCCACAAGGGCCGCGTCGTCTTCGTGCGGGGTGAAGGCCATTTTGGCCTTGCCGCAAAGCTCGCGCAGCTTGTGCTGGGCTTCCACCAGCGGAAGAATCTGCTGACGGCCCCATTCAAGGGCTTCAATGATAACGTCTTCGGGAACGAACAGGGCTTCGCCTTCCACCATCGTGAGGGCATCGCCGGAAGCGGCGAAAACGATATTGAAATCGCTCAGCGCCTGCTGCTCGAAGGTGGGGTTGAGCACGAACTGGCCGTTGACGCGGCCAATGCGGCCACCGGCCACAGGGCCTTCAAAGGGCAGGGGCGACAGCATGATGGCTGCCGAAGCGCCCGTGAGGGCCAGCACGTCGGATTCGTTTTCCTGATCAGCGGAAATAACGCTGGCAAGCACCTGAACGTCTTCGTTCAGACCCTTGGGGAAAAGCGGACGGATGGGGCGGTCGATCAGGCGTGAAACCAGGGTTTCACGTTCGGAAGGACGGCCAATTTCGCGGCGGAAAAAGCTGCCGGGAATGCGCCCTGCGGCGTACATTTTTTCGGAGTATTCAACGGTGAGGGGAAAGAAGCCCTTGTCGAATTCCAGGGGCTGGGAGCAGACGGTGACGAGCACCACGGTGCCGCCGCACTGGATCCAGACTTCGCCGTGAGCCTGATTGGCCATGCGGCCAGTTTCCAGAATAACTTCCTTGCCGCCCACCTGGCAGGTGACGCGGGTGGGATTGAAAATATCTTGTAACATGCAGATTTCCTTTGCATAGGCGAAGGGGATTCCGGCAAAAGCGGGCAGAGCCGCGTGTCCCTGCCTGATTTTCCCGGACCCCCCTTCTCGCGTTGCGCCCCATCGGGGGCTTTGAGTTCATAAGTGGCAAGGGGGAAGCCTCAGGCTCCCCCCTTGCAGCCAAAAGCCTTACTTGCGCAGGCCGAGCTTTTCGATCAGTGCACGATAGCGCTGAATATCAGTCTTCTTCAGGTAGTTCAGAATGTTGCGGCGACGGCCAACAAGCTTCAGCAGACCCGTGCGGGAGTGAAAGTCCTTCTTGTGCTCTTTGAAGTGACCGGTGAGGTCTTCAATACGGGCAGTAAGCAGGGCCACCTGCACTTCGGGGGATCCGGTGTCGCCTTCGTGTTTGGCGTGGGCGTCAATAACCGCTTTCTTCTGATTTACATCCATTACCACAGCAGTTCTCCTTGAGTAAGGCTGTTACGGGCGCGAACGCCCTTAGTTCCAAAGTCCCCGCAATACGGCCCAGCAAGGCCCGGCAGCTGTGGCTTCGCGTTGTGCAAGAGCCAGGGCATGGCCCTGTTCCATCAAAAACGCAAGGTCCTCACCGTTGCCGGTATCAGCCTGTGGCGTCCGGCAAGGTACAGCAATGCCATTACGCACGCGAGCAGCTTCTTCTGGCGTCAGATCCACCCTGGGCCAGTGGGGCAGCGCATCCGCAACCGGAATAACGCAGCCTGACAGCAGGGCGGGATCAGCCGTGAAGTCCGCTGGATCGCGGGCCACATCAAGGCCGAAGGGGTGACTGTACTCTCGAGTCAGTTCCGTGAGCACGGCTCCGCAACCAAGGCGACTCCCCAAGCTGTGGGCCAGGGAGCGTATATAGGTGCCGGAACTGCATGCGACCCGAAAGCGCACAAGCGGCAAGCTTATTTCAAGCACGTCCGCCTGTGAAATTTTCATGCGTTTGATCTTTTGTGGGGCATCAAGCCCCTTGCGGGCCAGTTTGTACAAAGGCTGGCCCTCATGCTTTGCGGCGGAATAGGGCGGAACTGCCTGCTCGGTCAGCTCAAGCCATGCCGCCACTTCACGCCTGACATCTTCTTCGCTGATATGCTGCCAGGGAGCCTCGTCAATCACCTGGCCTTCGATGTCCCAGGTGTCGGTGGTCTGTCCAAGGCGCAATTCACCGCTGTAAACCTTGCCGCCTCCGGCCAGAAGATGCCCGGAAAGCTTGGTAGCCTGACCCAGCAACACCAACAACACGCCGGAAGCCAATGGATCCAGCGTGCCGGCATGGCCGATCTTTTTCTGCCCAAGCCGTTTGATGGCAGTGAGGCAGCGGGCCGAGGTAGGCCCCGAAGGCTTGTTAAGCACAAGCACGCCGTGCTGCTGGGGCAGGGCGGCGTATACCTTGCCGTTCGATTCCGGCTGTGCTTTGCCGGGCCTTGAATCCTGGGTGCTCTCCGGTGTGACGGAAGGCGAATCCTGAAGATCCTGAGGGGGGCAAAGTTGTGCTAATGTATCTTTTTTAACCATACGCAAGAGCGAACCATATCCTCAGCTGTGCTATAAGTCAAAAGTTATGGCTCTCAATGCCGGGTTATTTTGGTTTGGCGCGGTTTTTTGTCTGTTTTTTTGCCTGCGGGGCAGGCTTGGGGCATTGCGCCTGTTCTTCGGCATCTGCTTTCTGGCTGGTCAGGTAGAGGCCGATATGACGCAGGAGCTCTTTGCCCGCTTCTTCAAGAGGCATGCGCAGGGTGCCTCCGGCAGCGTTAAAGTGGCCACCGCCATTCATTTTCGCGGCAATGGAGCGAACGTCTATGTCACCGTAGGAGCGCAGGCTGAACTTGCACAGCTGGGGGCTGTCTTCACGCAACAGCGCTGCAACCTTGACGTTGCGCAGGCGGCGAAGCTGCTCCACAAAGCCCTCCAGATCTTCCTTGAGGGCTTGACAGCGGCGGATATCTTCCAGTTGTACCTGGCAAAAGCCGACCTGACCGTCCTGCTCAACACGGGAGTTTTCCATAAGCAGGCCCCACAGACGCCAACGGCCAAGACTCCAGTTATTGTCCAGCTGCTCGCGCAGCCAGGGCAGATTGCAGCCATTTCCTACAAGATGTGAGGCCAAAGCCAAAACTTCGGCGCTGGTGTTGCCGTGGCAGAAACCGCCTGTGTCTGTTATCAGGCCCAGGGCCACAGCCAGCGAAAGGTCTCCGGTGAGGGGCAGGTCTGCCGCCATTGACAGGTAGGCGACAAGCTGGGCCGTAGCGGCTGCTTCTGTAACCACCCAGTTGGCTCTGTTGCCCATACCATTGCCGCCAAGGTGATGGTCAATGTTCACACTATCAAGATATGGCAGCAGTTCGGACAGTTCGGAGCCAAGGCGGTCAGGCTCGCCGCAGTCCAGCAGGACCGCGCATTTGGGAGTAAAGGGCGGATGAGCCAGGGTGGTATGCACGATGGCAGGCATTGGGAAAAAATCCAGATAGCCAGGCAGGCCAGGAGCTGCGTAAAGCATGAATTCTTTGCCCATCGCACGCAAAATGTGGCCGATTGCGGCCACTGACCCGGCGGCGTCGCCATCGGGATGCACATGCCCCGCCACCACAATCTGGTCCATCTGTTTCAGGGCCTCGACTATCTGGTGAGCCTTTGCAGCAAAGGGGGCGGGTATTGAATCAGTCTGTTGCATATATTTCCACCTGACTTTCCACCATTTCTTCAGGACAGACGGCTTCCATCATGAGCGCGCATTTGTCCATGCGGCTGCGGAGATGTCCCTCGCTGTTGGAAATGGAGACAACGGCCAGACGCAGGCTGCACAGGCTGTTTTCTGTGCCTGCCTCCGCTATGGCCACGTTAAATTTGTTGCGTGTCTTCTGTTTCAGGCTGTTGGCGACACGGCGCTTGGCCTTGAGATTGTCATTGCCGTGCAGGCTGAATTCCACAGTGAGCACTGCCGTAAACATGGTCATACATTTATTTGCGGTCTACATTGACCGGCTGGTTTTGAAAGGTCTGAGCCATTGCCGCCCAATCCATATTGGATTCTGTGAACAAAACAGAAAACAGGGGCAAGGCCCGTCTTCCGGTGATACTTCTGCTCGCGTTGTTTGGGGGAAGGCTTTCCAGTGACGGAGAAGAATGGATTCTGGCTCGAATCTTATCCGGTGACGGGCTACAAGACCAGCACTTTATTGAGGAGTCTGTCTGGTCAGGCCGGGGTATGGCACAGGCTGACAGAGCTACCACAAAAACCGGGGGAAGGAGCACCGGATTAACTGGCGCTCTTTCCCCCGAAAGAGTTCAAACTTCAATTGTGGCAACGGCTTGTCAGCGCCTGCGCTGCACTTGCCGCGTGCCTGTATGTTTTACAGCGTAGCTGCTTCTTCCACAGTTTCGAAAGCTTCGATGATGTCGCCAATTTTGACGTCATTGAAGTTTTCAAGGCCTACGCCGCACTCATTGCCCTTGACCACTTCCTTGGAATCGTCCTTGAAGCGCTTGAGCGAAGAGATCTTGCCGGTATAGACAACCACACCGTCGCGCAGCAGGCGCACGCCTGCGTTGCGGGCAATTTTGCCGTCGGCCACATAGGAACCGGCGATAACGCCCACCTTGGGCACGCTGAACGTGTCGCGCACTTCGGCCTGGCCGAGGTACACTTCGCGCTGCACGGGGGCAAGCATGCCCGTCATGGCGCTCTTGATGTCGTCCACCAGCTTGTAGATGATCTCGTAGAAGCGGACATCCACATTTTCGTGTTCGGCCACGTCCTTGATCTTGGCTGTGGGACGCACGTTGAAGCCGATGATGATGGCCTGCGAGGCAGAAGCCAGCAGAATATCGGATTCCGTGATGGCGCCAGTGCCGCCGTGCACCACGTTGATGCGCACCTTTTCGGTGCTCTGCTTGAGCAGGGCCTCGGTAATGGCTTCCAGACTGCCCTGAACGTCGGCTTTGAGCACGAGGTTGAGGGTCAGGGTTTCCTGATCGGACTTGCGCTGCGACAGGAAGGTTTCCAGAGTCACGCGAGATTCCGAAGCAAGGTCGCGTTCGCGCTGCTTGATGGCGCGGGAGTCGGCGATACGGCGGGCCAGCTTTTCGTCGCTGACCACAAAGAACTCTTCACCGGCTTCCGGCACACCCTCGAAGCCCTGTACTTCAACAGGCAGAGAGGGGCCAGCATCCTTGACCTTTTTGCCCTGGTCGCTCATGAGGGCGCGCACACGGCCAGAGAAGGGGCCGCACACGAAGTTGTCGCCCTGGCGCAGGGTGCCTTCCTGAATGAGCACGGTAGCCACGGGGCCGCGGCCCTTGTCCAGCTTGGCTTCCACAATGTGGCCGCGGGCAAGCTTGTCGGGGTTGGCCTTAAGCTCCATAATTTCAGACTGCAGGGCCACCATTTCCAACAGTTCGTCCAGACCCATGCGGGTCTTGGCGGCAACCTTGGCAACAATGGTGTCTCCGCCCCATTCTTCGGCCTGGAGGCCCAGCTCGGCCAGTTCGCGCAAAACGCGGTCCGGGTCGGCGCTGGGCTTGTCCATCTTGTTGACGGCAACCATGATGGGCACGCCAGCGGCGCGTGAATGGTTGATTGCTTCGCGGGTCTGTTCCATCACGCCGTCGTCAGCGGCCACCACCAGGATGACAAGGTCTGTCACCTGGGCGCCACGGGCACGCATGGCCGTAAAGGCTTCATGGCCGGGCGTGTCAAGGAAGACGATTTCGCCGCGCTTGGTCTTGACGTGGTACGCGCCGATATGCTGCGTGATGCCCCCGGCTTCGCCGCCGGTGACGTTGGTCTTGCGAATGGCGTCAAGCAGCGAGGTTTTGCCGTGGTCGACGTGGCCCATAATGGTGACCACAGGAGGACGCGGCTTGAGGGTTTCGGGAGCGTCCACTTCTTTGGGGGTCAGGTAGTCATCTTCAGAGAAGCCTGCCTTTTCCACTTCATAACCAAATTCGGAAGCTACCAGGGTGGCAGTTTCAAAATCCAGAGCCTGGTTGATGGTGGCCATAACGCCCAAGCCAAAGAGAATCTTGATGATTTCATTGGCCTTAAGACCCATCTGGTGGGCCATGTCGGCTACGCGAATGGCTTCAGTGACGCGGATTTTGCGCTTGGCAGCCTTGAGCGGCTGAGTGGTCTGCGCTGCGGGAGCGGCTTTGCCGCCCTTGCGCCGACCCTTGCCGCGGCTCAGGCGCACGCTATCGTCATCATCCCTGCGGACGGAATCGCCCTGCTGGAAATCAACGGTGCGGCGACCCTTAAGGCGCTTTTTCTTGCTCTGGCCGTCACGGCTGTCCGTGGGGGACGCGGGTGCAGGCTGCTGACCGAAACCACCGCCGCCAGGACGGGGACCGCCAGGACCGGCAGGACGAGGGCCGCCAGGACCAGCAGGACGGGGGCCGCCAGGGCCAGCCGGGCGTGGGCCGCCGGGACGGGGAGGTCTGCCTGCGTTGTCTCCGCGGGGAGCACCAGGACCGGAACCACCGGGCCCGCCGTAACCGGGACGAGCGCCAGCGGGACGCGCAGGGCGCTGTTCTTGCTGGCTGCCGGGAACAGGCCTGGATATAATACGTACCTGAGGCGCGGCGGGCGCCTGACCAGCCTCGGCCCTGGGGGCACGGCGAGAGGCGCCATCGGCGTCGTCAGCGTTGTCGGAGTCTTTCCAGGCTTCGGCTCGGCCTTCGGGCGCACGCTGGGGCAGGGTGGGCGCGGACGAACCTTCGGGCATGGCGGAAGCGTCAGGGCGGGCCAGACGGGCAGCCTTGGCCGCCTTTTCGGCATCGCTCTTTTCCTGGGCCTTGTCAGAAGGCTTTTCTCCCGCTTCACGCGCGGCAAGCGCAGCGGCCACAGGGGAAATTTCAGGAGCCTCGGGCTTCTTTTCCACTACCGCCACAGGCTCGGGCTTTTTCTCTTCTTCGCCGGGGCGGCTGATAACGCGGGCAGCAGAAACAACCTTGGCCTTGGTGGCCTTGGGAGCTTCTTCAACCTTGGCCTTTTCAGCCACTGGCTCAATGATTTTTGCGGCTTTGCGGGGGCTGGGCGCGGGGGCTTCAACCTCGGCCGCAGGGGCGGCTTCCACCACAGGGCTTGCGGCTTCGGCGGGCTTTTCCGCTGCCACGGGTGCGGCCTCTTCCTGGGCTACGGAAGCTGTTTCCATAGCTTCAGGAGCGTCGGCCTTGTCGGCATCCTTGCGGCGGCGACGTACAATGACGCTGGGGTGGGAACCGGAACGCTCGGCATCCGCCTGTTTTTGTTCGGCAAAGTGTTCGCGCACGCGTGCCGCCTCCTCAGTGCTCAGGGAACCAGCCATGCTTTTGGCAGATGTGCCCAGCACACGCATAACGCGCAGCATGTCCTTTTGGAGCACTGCCGGGAATTCCTTGGCAAATTCCGATACTTTAATTTTTTCTTCAGACATGTTTACCCCCCTTGCGCCGTGTTCCGGGCCTGAACTTGGCGAACCTCGCCGCGCATACGGCATCGGAACATAGGTACCAGCCCCTGCCAGGTCTGGTCTTTGCAGCGTCAATAGTCAAAATTCCTTGGGCCGTCAGTACATGGCGGGTCAGTTGGGCTTTAGCGAAGCGGCGGCGGCATATGATGCACATGCGTACCGGCCCCTGCACGGTTTCTGCCGTGTTTTGCCCTTCCACCATAACAGCGCCCCTAAGCTTGCGCATCCTCGTCGGCGCTACCTTCAGCATTCTGGCTGGAATCTTCGTCGGAAGCGTGTACTTTGCCCAGTTCAACCGCAGAAGATTCGGGCGTACTTTCCACAACCGGAGCCAGGAAGTTGATGGCTGAACGCAGGTCGGCGATGCGGGACGCGCTGATGGTCAGCTTGTCGGAAAGCTCCTGGTCCGTGGCCTGGCGCAGCTTGTCGAGGGAACTGAATCCCGCGCCAAGCAGAGCCTCAATGGATACTTCGGCCACACTGGCCACCTGTTCGAGACCGTGGCCAATTGCATTGGCCTCGTTGTAGCGGGTCTCGGTAAATATATCGACTTTCCAGCCCAGAAGTCTGGCTGCCAGTTTAACGTTCTGCCCTTTGCGCCCGATGGCGTTGGTGAGCTGATCGTCAGGCACAATGACTTCAAGCAGGTTTTCTTCTTCATCCACTACAATGCGCGACACCAGAGCCGGGGCCAGGGCGTTGCGTGCGTAGGTGGCAATGTCTGCGCTCCAGACGACGATATCAATGCGTTCGCCGTGCAGTTCCTGCACAATATTCTGGATGCGCGATCCGCGCACGCCCACGCAGGCGCCCACGGGATCAACGTCACGCTCACGGGAAAGCACAGCAACCTTGGCTCGTGAGCCGGGGTCGCGGGCCACGCCCATAATCTGCACGACGCCATCGTCCACTTCCGGCACTTCGCGGCGGAAGAGGGCGGCCATGTAGTCGCGGTGCGACCGGGAAATGACGACCTGTGGGCCGCGGCCTTCCTGACGAACCTCGATGATAAGAGCCTGCACGCGGTCGCCGCGCTTGTAGTGTTCGCGGGGGATCTGCTCTTCGCGCGGCAGAATGGCTTCGGTGCGGCCAAGGTTGACCACCCATCCGCCCTTGTCGCGGCGTTGCACAATGCCCGAAACAATCTCGCCCAGGCGATCCTTGTATTCGCTGTAAATAATTTCCTGCTCAGCGTCGCGCATGCGCTGGATAATGACCTGCTTGGCAGACTGGGCTGCAATGCGGCCCAGGTCTTCCACCTTCACGCGGAAGCCCATTTCGTCGTCCACCTGAACAGACGGGTCGTGAGCGAGGGCTTCGGTAAGTTCAATCTGCGTGTCGGGATTGGCCATGTCGCCATCGGCCATCACGATTTTGAACTGGTAGACCTCAATGTCGCCCGTATCGTCGTTATAGGACACTTCCACGTCCATATCTTCACTGAAACGGCGCAGCACAGAAGTGCGCACCGCGTCTTCAAGCGTGTCAATGAGCATGTTACGGTCAAGGCCCTTGTCTTTACTGATCTGATCAATGGCCTTTTTAAGTTCAAGATTCATGTGTGCCTCCGGCTGCCGCCCAGGGCGGCGTAAAATCGCTTGTTCCGGCTGCGGCGCATCGGGCCGCCCGCCATTACCCGCGCGAGGCGGGTGTCGGGCTTGCCTCAGTTGGCCGTATGGTCGTTATCGGCAATGGCTTTGCCTGTTTTTTTACCTGACTTGGCCTTTTTTTGGGCCTTTTGCCCGCCGCCGCCCTTGGAGCCGTCTTTCCCCCGGGCCTTGTTGCCAGGCTTTTTGCCCGGCTTTTGCGGCTGCTTGAAAATATACATGCGGGTGGCCCGGCGCACAGCACTCCAGGGCAGAAGCACGGAAGGATGGTTTTCATCCTCAACTTCGCCCTCGGGGCTGATGGTTACGGGCGCAAGCACAAAACCCTCTTCTTCCACCGCAGTGAGGGTGCCCCGCCATACGCGGCGCGGGCCGCCGTGAGCGGCGGGGTCAGTGGATGCCACAGGCGTAAGCAGCCGTGCTTCCACCACATCGCCCACATAAGGAACCATTTGCTCAAGGCTGAAGAACAGACGGCTCAGGCCCGGAGTGGAAACCTCCAGCACATAGGCGTCGGCAATGCTGTCTTCCACTTCCAGTGCAAGCGCCAGATGGCGCGAAATTTCTTCGCACTGTTCGATGGTGGCCGATGTAGGGGCAACGGGAGTGGAAGTGGCGGAAGGTTCACCCTGGGGGTGATCAGATTCTGCGGAACCGCTGTCGGTTTCAGCAATGGCCGAAAAAATTGCGCCTTCAGGGGTGGCCCCGGATTCTTCGGTCTGGGGCGCGGTAGGCACATCCACAAAGAGCCGCACAAGGGTGCGTCCGGCGCGGGCTATCTCAACTCCCCAGACAACAAGGCCGAGGGAGTGGATAAGGGGCTGAGCCAGGCGTATGACGGTTTCTCTCAGGGCTTGATCAGTCATTCTTTCCTTTTGTGCGGGGTATGAACCGTCGCAGGGACAAAAAAAAGGGGGCCTATTCAGGCCACCCCGCTGGAACTGTGTTCCGCATCAGGATGTAGTGGTGACAGGTGCTGTCATCCACTTTGAATGCATCCAACTAGCCCACCATATGGACCTTGTCAAGGTTTTCGTCAAAAAAAGAAAAACTTGTTTTTTGTTTGAAAATAAAGAAAATTGAAAAATAGCCGTAACAACAGAAAGGTAGGGAGCTTTCGCAGGTAAAATGCGCACAAATGCTGATTTGTGCGGCATTATAGCGCGTTATGCGAAATGGATACTTCTTTTGAGTGCAGATTTATACAGTAACAGGATAGAAAAAATCGTACTCCCTTCCATAAATAGTGGCATAAATTTCTATATCGGCGGAATTGGCCAGTTATTTTTTTTTGAATTTATTTTTTTAGAGTAAGGCTATCGTGCCTTCGTTTTTTATTCAGGAGGTCTCATGTCGCTGCAACAAAAAATCTGGGGTCTGGGCTTGCTGGCCCTGGCTGCATCCTTGGGGATTGTTTGGTGTGTGGGCCTTTTGAGCGGTGCGTCGATGGCTGCCCTTTGGGGAGCTGCTGTGGGTGGTTTTATAGTATTGCTTGTAATGGGCGTGAGCTTACGGCTGATTTATGGCGCGGCCCTTCAATCTCTTGTTCTTTGCCTGCGCGGCGGCTGCGAGCCGAAAACAGCCGGGCAGGCCTCTTGCTGTTCGCCACAGGCTGCCCCTGCTGACTTGCGCGACCTGTACGCTGCTGCTGCGGATATTTCGGCCCGGGCCTGCCATTCAAGCGGGGTGCTGCACGGCATACTTTCCGGCATGCCGTTGGCCTATCTGCTGGTGGATGTGAATGAGCAGGCAACGCATACCAACCAGGAATGCCTGGACATGCTTGAAATTGACGGCCCGGTGAAAGACTGTATCGGCAAG
>NZ_JASGDK010000190.1:0-60552 GCF_047607245.1 Desulfovibrio sp. | reverse complement strand
CTGCTCCAGCTAACGGTTTTGCCGTCCTGATGCACGAGCCCGAAGGTTATGGTGTCATTACTGTCCATATCCGTCACAGCAAAGGTGCCGGAAACCGCTGCCGCTTCATGAGGATGATCCACACCCTGCTCACTGACGGCAACAGAAGAGACGGTTCGTGCCAAATCCACCTGCGGAGCTTCATTGGAGCCACGAATGGTTATGGTAATGGGCGTAACGCTGGTAACGGATTTGGCGTTGACATCACTGGCGTCATGAGCGTCGCTGACCGTGGGGTAAACCTTAAGCGCTATGGACTCACCTTCGCCAAGCTTGTCTGCCGGGCTGCCCGCCGCGTCATTGAGCACAAAGGTGTACTGGCCCTTCTGGCCGCCTGCACCGTCAGATACGGATTCCATCTGCAACGTGCCAAAATAGGCGTTGTTGGCGGGCTGTTCCGTTGCAAAGGTAAAGGAGCCGTCAGCATTGATGGCCGTAACGTATACGACGCCGCTGACCGGGGCGCTGCCGTCAGCGTGCTGTGCAAGGCCGAAAGACAGATGCGCCATATCGCCAGTGTCCACGTCAGACGCGGTAACACTGCCGACAAGGGTCAGCTTGTGGTCTGCGGGATTGGTATTTTCACGCGCATCAAGAACGCCGCCCAGGCCGCCAGCATAAAAAACACCGGATTCCTTGACCCAGCCGCTCTCCACCGAAGTGAATTGGGGCGCGTCGTTCGCGCCGTCAATGCGTATGGCGATGGTCGTGCTGCTCCACGCACCGTGTACGTCCTGCACCACGGCGGGCACCGTGACATTCAGCCCGTTCGAAGAGTTGTTGTCGTCCAGAGCCTGCACGCACGGGGCGTTGTTATTGAGCGTAAAGGAAAACTTGCCGTTGGCGGCGTCTGTCATAGTTATGACGCCGTAGTAATTGCCGTCGGCAGGAGCCGTGGTTGAAAGCGCGTAGCCGCCGTTTTCAGCCACAACATACAGCATGTCCACACGCACGCCGTCATGATTGAAGCCGTACAACAAGTCCGTGCCGTCATGATCAACATCAACACCGTGAAGCTGGCCATTGGCAACAGTTACTCCGCTGTCCTCAGCCAGAGTGACGGCTTCGGGCGCGCCGGTGAAGTATGGCCGCTCATTGCTGCCCACGATGGTGATGTCAATGATGTTATCCGAGCCGGAACTGCCCGACACGTCATGGCCGCTGCGCAGCACGTTGGGCATGCTGTCTGTCGCGCCGTGGATGTCGGTAACGCTTGGCGTGAAGGAAATTGTGAGCTTTTCACCTTCAGAAAGCTTGTCTACAGAGCCGCCTGTTGTGGTATCGAGGTCAAAGCGGTAGGTGCCGTCAGCAGTGTTTACATACAGCTTGCCATACTCGGTTACATACACCTTGGTGAAGGGCAGCGAATCTGAGGGGATTATAGCCGTGCCGGCGGGCAAAGCCACGCTGGCACCGTTCACTTGCATCGCGGAAATATCGAAAGGATTGTCCCCAAGACCATCATTGTCGGGATCATGCGCTTCGATACGGCCCACAAGACTTTGCGCCCTGTGCTCGCCATCGCCCACGCCATCGGCAGTGATGGCCCGATTTTCAGGAGCATCACCGGGCTGTGTGGCGCCAAGATCCGTTGAACGGCCGCCTGGGGCCCACACGCCATCGTCTTTCAGCGTAAAATCGTTGACGCCCGTAATATCCGGGGCATCGTTGGCCCCGGTGATAACGGCGTTAATGGGCTGACGCACGGTGTGGCCCATTCCGTCATTTATCTCGACAACAATGCTGTCCGTATGGGTTTGCCCCTGGGAAAGCTTGTCTACAAGGCTGTCAGGATTTTGCTTGAGCGTGTACTCGAAATCAAAAGTGATGTTGGAGCCGCTTCCCTTGGGCGTGATAACCAGAACACCGTAATCACTTTCAATGGCCGTGGGGCCAGAAAGGCTGACGCTTGCCGCCCTGCCGCCCATATTTACCGTTGCGGTGAGCCTGTCGCCGTCCTGGTCATTGACAGTAAAACTGCCGCGCATGCTGGACACGCCGCGCGCTTCGCCGCCAGCGCCGTTCCAGCCGTCTTCCAGCAGCCCCAGGGTGATGGGCGCGCCAGCAGTGTTGAGACCGGGGGCAACATTGGCAATGGTGCCATAGGCCCATTCATCCGTCGGCTGCTGGGCGTCAAAGGCCAGACGGTAATCAAGCTCGTTGAGATGCCACGTGCCTTCAGCAAGGTTCATACTGGCATAGTCGCTATAGCGGGCTCCACGCTCGGCGCTGGCAGCAGGCCCCGCAGCAGGCGCAAGGTCAGGCCCAAAGGCCTGAAAAAAGTCCGCCCCGGCGATCATCTGTCCGTCGATCTGGAACTCCGGCATTTCTTCCTTGGTGTATGCTGCATAGAAATTCTGCAGCTCAAGGGAGGAGCCATCGTCAAAATTGAAAAACAGGCTATTGGAACCTTCTGGCCGATCAATACTTACCTGATCCGCCGAAAAATCAAGAACGATGCGGGCATCAGGAGCGCTGGGCACAGCAATATGCTGTCCTGCGGACGGGCGTGAAAGCTTGATGTCTGCCATGTGAATGCACCCTTTGCTACAGCTGTCTTTTATAGACAAGCTGTTTTTATTGAAATACGTACAAAATAAAAGGAGCTCTGCCGCGCCGAAAATCAGACGCACGCAGTTCCATACATGCAAAAAAGGCACCAATATAGTGAAGAAGAGAGGAAGAGAAATCTTCCGCGCAAAAGAGCTTACCCGCGCAGCGCAACAAAGGACACTTCGCGAAGTTCTTTTCGAATATCACGGACTTAAGCGTTGCAAAGTCCGTAGATTCAGTAGGGCAGAATGGGAAATCCAGGGGGGCGATTTCCGCCACAAGAACACAAACAAGGAAGGAGCTGGCGGTAAAGCAAGCCCCGGAGATTATAAACAATAGTTCCTGTTCTCGGCGAACTGAACCTAACGCCACACCTATATACGTGTCAAGAATTATAATTCTGATAATGTATTTTTCAATCGCGCGAATAATCTTGCTCTGACAACGCCATAGTACAGTTTCAGTTAAAGGTCAGGCATGTTAAAAATTCGCAACGCCACCACACACAGCAATTTATGCAGTTGTGAGAACTTCAGAGCACACATGAAAAGCGCAATATTTCGTCTTTTTGTTACGCTTGCCGCCAGCTGCCTACGCCAAAAATCTGCCATATTTTAATAAGCAACTCACAATACTATGCCACTACACACCCATCCATAGTACCACACATTAAATATAGAATATCAAATAATTGTTTTTTTAACGTACCACTATTAAATTTAACTCCGAAAGACGCCCTTTGTGCCAATACTTTCCTTTCATTTTTATTTTATCCTTCTTATAGTTTTAATATTTCAACATAATTATATTATACTTTCATATAATAACTCAACTTTTGCGCTACTAAGTCCGGTAAATACAGCTCAGATGCAAGCCTTGCACATTTAAAAACTCATATACTATCAGGAATAATACACGATAAGGCTTTTTTATGACCCTGCCCCTCTAAAAAATACCTTCATATTTCCACTGGCAACGGGCTGCACCGCCCGAACGCCAGCTAGCCAATCCCAAGGCCGTTGCGTCGGCCAAGCCCCTGAGGTATTGATACGCTTCCGCAAGCGAGGGGGCAGACGCCCACACGAACCGAACGCCGTTTTTGCGGGATGAAAAAACATCCCTTTGAGCGTTGAGCGTCCTACCCCGAGCATACTACCATAGCGCTGGAGAACCTCTTGGCATTTTTGAGCATGCAGGGCGTAACCCTGAACCTCGGCGGCAAGCCGCTGCTGGATGCGGCAGATTTTTCCGTTGAAACTGGCGAACGGCTTTGCCTCATCGGGCGCAATGGCGCGGGGAAATCTTCGCTGCTGGCACTTCTGGGCGGGCAGATGCCGCCGGATTCTGGCATTATCGTCCGCCCTGGCACCCAGATAGGGCAAATGCCCCAGGACGTGCCCGAAGACTGGCGCGGCTCTGTTTTTTCTCTGGTAGCCGAGGCTCTTGGCGAAGAGGGCAAAGCCCTTGCCGCCGCCCATGCAGGAACAGGACACGATGCTGCGGCCCACAGTGCAGACACTGCGCCCGCCGAGCTTTCCGGCAGCTATAATGCCGCAGGGCACGAGGCCGGGCTGCATCTAGCGTCGGACTGGGAACGCTACGGCGAAGTGCTTGCCGTCATCAATCATCTGGAACTGGACCCGGATGCCGAATTCGCCTCGCTCTCCGGCGGAACCAAACGCCGGGTCGCCCTGGCGCGGGCGCTTGTTTGTTCTGAAGACCTTATTCTGGACGAACCCACCAACCATCTCGACCTTGCTACCATTACCTGGCTTGAAAATTTTCTGCTGCGCAAGGCCCGCACCCTGATCTTCGTCAGCCATGACCGGGCCTTTTCCAAACGGCTCGCCACGCGAGTAGTGGAGATCGACCGGGGCAAGCTCCACAGCTATTCCTGCGGATTTGACCGCTACCCGGAACGCCGTGAGGAACGGCTTGCCACCGAGGAACGCGCCTTTGCGCTTTTTGACAAAAAGCTCGCCCAGGAAGAAGTGTGGATTCGCCAAGGCATCAAGGCCCGGCGCACGCGCAATATGGGCCGGGTTCGCGCCCTTGAAGCCTTGCGGGCCGAACGCGCCGACCGGCGCGACAAGCAGGGCAACGTGCGCATGGCCGCACAGGAAGCAGGACGCTCGGGCAAGCTTGTCATTGAGGCAGACAACGTAACGTTTGGCTACCCCGGCAAATCGCCGCTTTTCAGCGAATTTTCCACCATCATCCAGCGCGGCGACCGCGTGGGCCTGATTGGCGACAACGGTACAGGCAAAACCACCCTGCTCCGCGTGCTGCTTGGCGAGCTGCCGTCCACAGAAGGCACCGTGCGGCTCGGCACCAATTTGCAGATCAGCTACTTTGACCAGTTGCGCGAAAGCCTTAACCCTGAAGAAAGCGTTATGGACAGCGTGGCGGAAGGCAACGACGTTGTCACCGTGGGCGGCAATACGCGTCATGTGGCCGGATACCTGCAAGACTTTCTTTTTACCCCGGACCGCCTCCGCCTGCCTGTCAAAGCCCTGTCCGGCGGCGAGCGCAACCGCCTGCTGCTGGCAAAGCTGTTCACCCGGCCATCGAACGTGCTGGTGCTGGACGAACCCACCAACGATCTGGATGTGGAAACGCTGGAACTTCTTGAAGAACTGCTGGCGGATTATTCCGGCACGGTGCTTATTGTCAGCCATGACCGGAGCTTTCTGGACAATCTTGTCACCAGCGTCATTGCCCTTGAAGGCGATGGCAAGGCGCACGAGTATGTGGGCGCGTATACAGACTGGCTGCGCCAGCGCTCCACGCCGATTCAGGAAAAGAAGGCGGAAGAAAAAAATAGCAGAACAAACAATCAGACAGACCAGCAGCCGTCTGACAAGCCCCGCCGCCGCAACTTCAAGGAACAGCGGGAATTTGACCTGCTGACCAAGGAACTGGAAGCCCTGCCGGAACAAATGGACGCTCTGGAGCAAGAACAGGCAAACCTTGAAGCGGCCCTGGCGGACCCGGAACTTTTCACCAAAGATCCCGCAGCCTTTACACGCACCACCGAGCGCCTCACCGCGCTGGAAGAAGAACAGACAGAACTTCTGCTGCGTTGGGAAACTGTGGAACAAAGGCTGGAAGAACTCAGTTAAACGCCCCTGCCGTGCTGCCCCGCCGTGCCTTCCCTTTGTTTTTGGCTATGTGGACAGTGCTTTTTTGCAGAGGACGATTCTTATTTGCATACAAAAAGGCTTTTTGCGACGGGAGTGTACGCTTTTGGTACTCAACCCGAAACAAAAAGCCTTTTTTCGCGCAAGGACTGTACTCTTACGCCACATGGCTGAAGTAAAAAATGATCTTTTTACGCAGCTAGCCGGCCGAAAGAATTATCCAAGGGCAGCCCCGAACTGGAGGCAAAACCCCGCGTGAGGTTATTTCTTGCCAAACTTGGAAAGCATATCCTGAAATGGCCTGTGCCCCTGCTCCGGCTTTTGGCGTTCCTGCCGTTTTTCATTCCCGGACTGCGGTCTGCTTTCACGCGAGGGTTTACGCTTGTCGGCATCGGGCCTGCGGCCCTGATCGCGCGTCCGGTCGTGCGCGTGGTTATGCGTGTTGTCACGCGTCTGGCCCCCGGCCTGCTGCCGCACCGGGGCTTCCGCCGGGTTCTTGCGCATAGACAGTGAAATACGTTTGCGGGCCGCGTCCACCTCCAGCACGGTAACGCTCACCTGCTGCTGTACAGTCACCACCGTATGCGGATCGCTGACAAAACTGTCCGCCAGCTGGCTGATGTGTACCAGCCCGTCCTGGTGCACGCCTATGTCCACAAACGCTCCAAAGTTGGTCACGTTGGTGACAATGCCCGGCAGGCGCATACCCGCCTCAAGATCTTCAATACGCGTCACGCCTTCGGCAAAGGCAAAGGCCTCAAAGCCTTCGCGCGGGTCACGGCCCGGCTTTTCCAGTTCGGCAAGGATGTCGCGAAGCGTGGGCAGGCCCACGGTTTCCGTCACATAGGCCTCTGGCTTGATGCGCCGCCGCGTTTCCGCATTGGCAAGCAGATCCGGCACAGAGCAGCCAAGATCCTTGGCCATTGCCTTCACGATTCCATAAGACTCAGGGTGAACGGCCGAAGCATCCAGCGGATTTGTTCCGCCGTGAATGCGTAAAAAACCCGCGGCCTGCTCAAAAGCCTTGGGGCCGAGGCGCGGCACCTTTTGCAAATCCTTGCGCAGGGCAAAGGGACCGTTGGCCTCGCGATAGGCCACCACGGACTTGGCCAGAGCTGGTCCAAGACCGGAAACGTGCGTCAAAAGCTCCACGCTGGCGGTGTTTACCTCTACACCCACCGCGTTCACGCAGCTTTCCACCACATCTTCCAGACTCTTTTTGAGGTCTGTCTGATCCACGTCGTGCTGATACTGCCCAACACCAATGGCCTTGGGATCTATTTTCACCAGTTCGGCAAGCGGGTCCATAAGTCTGCGCCCGATGGAAACTGCGCCGCGCACGGTGAGATCAAGGTCAGGAAATTCTCGCCGCGCCGTTTCAGAAGCGGAATACACGCTGGCCCCGCTTTCGCTGACAACAAGAACAGGAAGAGAAAGCTGCAACGAGCGCACAAGGGCTTCGGTCTCGCGCCCCGCAGTGCCGTTGCCAATGGCAATGGATTCGGCATTGTAGGTGACAGCAAGCTTGCAGATTTTCTCCCCGGCGTCTTTCTGCTGCCCGTCGCTCATTATATGGATAAGGTCGTGGTGCAGCAGCGTGCCTTGGGCGTCCAGGCACACAACCTTGCAGCCTGTTCGAAAACCGGGGTCAATGGCAAGCACGCGCTTTTGCCCCAGAGGCGATGCCAGCAAGAGCTGACGCAGATTCTTGGCAAATACGGCAATGGCTTCGCTTTCGGCTTTCTTTCTCAGGGTCGCGCGCAGCTCTGTCTCCAGTGAGGGCGCAAGCAGACGTTTATAGCCGTCGTCCACAGCTTCACGAACCTGTTGCCCGGCTGGTGAGGAATTTTTTACAAACATGCCCCGAAACAGCGTTTGGGCGGGTTCTGCTTCCGGCAGAAAGTGCAGGGTCAAAAATCCCTCTGTCTCACCGCGCAGCATGGCGAGCAAACGATGCCCGGCGGCCTTGGCTGCATTTTCCTGCCAGTCGAAATAATCGCGAAACTTCGCGCCTTCCTCTTCCTTGCCCTTGGCAACGCTTGACGCCGCTACGGCTTTGCGCGCGAAGAGCTCACGCATGGCTGCGCGGGCAGCGCCGTGCTCGCTGGCAATTTCCGCAATGATGTCCCGTGCTCCAGCCAAGGCAGCCTCTATGGATTCCACGCCTTTTTCCGCATCCACAAAGGACTTTGCAGCTTCTTCAGGCGCAAGCGATGCGGCCTGTTCCAGCATGCTCAGGGCCAGAGGCTCGAGGCCTTTTTCTTTGGCCATTGTGGCGCGGGTACGCCGCTTCGGGCGGTACGGAAGGTATACGTCTTCCAGAGCTGTCATTGTGTCGGCAGTCATGACGCTGTTACGCAGTTCGTCCGTGAGCAGTTCCCGCTCGGTGAGGGAGGCGAGAATGGCCTGCCGCCGCGTTTCCAGTTCGCGCAGTTGCGTAAGCCTGTCACGCACCGCGGCGACAGCGACCTCGTCCAGAGAACCGTGCGCTTCTTTACGATAACGGGCGATAAAGGGAATGGTGGCCCCTTCGTCCAAAAGCTCTGCCACGGCCTTGGCCTGACCTGGGGCGATGCTCAACTCTTTTGCGATCTGCTCAAAAAACTGCACGTAAAATCCTTTGGTTCGGGGAAGAAAACACCACCGCGCTGTGCGGCGTGTGGCGACTGGCGCTCACGGTAGTGCATACCGTTTTTGTATATGCGCGGCAAGGATAAACGCCTTGGGGTGATTCAGGCACGATTGAGCAATATAATTTGGCGTAATGTGCTTGAAAGTTGAGGTAGCCACTCCAGCATGCCTGCACACAGTACTGATTGAAAGAATACGCCGACAAAAATTCTGAACCAATTGATGCCCAGCTTCATTATAGGGTACTATTTTTTATTACTATCAGATGCAGATTACGCTTCCTTCTGCCGTATACAATCTGCCCTTGGTGCAATAATCGGTTTTCTTTAAATAATTAGTAAATAGCGAAAAACGTCTACTGCATTGACAGTACGTTCATAACACTATATTTTGAGCAAAACTAATTAATGATAGTTTTTAGTAATTGCCTTCGGGCATTACGGGGGAGGCGTCTACTCCCCCCCTCCTGCCAAGAGAGCCTTTCCTGATCACAGGGACAAGCGGCTCTGGTCAGCCTGGCTGACCTGCAAGGACTCCTTGCAAATTTTATCCCCAGCCTTGACCGAGTTGGTCATACTATTCGCGTTAGCCACGCGTGCCGTTGGCATGTGCTTTGAGCTGACAACATTAGGATATATCATGAATATTATCACTATCAATCGTCCACAAATTGGGCAGCACGCCGCAGTAAGCACAACATCTGACGCCAGATACACTCTTGATTTCCCATCTGATCAAGCGACTCTTTCTCGCGCTGGCAATGACCTGGTCTTCAGCTTTGACGATGCATCCAGCATTCGTTTGACAGATTTTTATTCAGAGTACACGTCGGAAAATATACCCGACTTTGAAGTAGGCGGCACCCTGATTGCGGGTAAGGACTTTTTCAGTGCTCTTGCGCCGGATCTGGCTCCTGCCGCTGGTCCGTCGTCTGCGGAACGCGGTTCCCATTATGCGGAACACGGCAATGCCGAACTTGCTGCTGGGGTTGGCCATCTGGATGGGCTTGACTACAGCACCGGAGATTCGGCTTTTCAAAGCGTGTCCCCTCTTATGAGCGATTCTGCAGTTTCCGACAGATTTTCCTCGGGCAGTGGCAGCCCCGACGGGCCTGGCGGCCCCGGAGGCGAAACGGGCTCCTCCACCTACCACACCCGGCTCATTGTTTCTGCCACCAGCCAGAACACTTTCAGCTTTTTTGCTGTGAATCAAAGCGGCGACCTTGTGGACGACCCGAGCCAGATCAGCTGGGCCTTTGAAGGACCGAACGCCTATTTTAACGTGACGGGAATCGGAGCTGACGGCAAAATCACCGTTGAGCTTACCACAGCGGGGCTTGCCGCACTGAATAACGGCACGCTTGCTTCCGACATGCTGCTGATAACCATTGACGGTGTGGAATACAAAATGCCGCTGGTTATTAGCGGCGGCACTGCAGGCCAGAGCTACGATGCCGCCACGGAAGAAGACCGCGCCCAGCTTGATGGTCCTCTCAAGGCTGAATGGTATGCCTCTGACGCCAGAACCGTGAGCGGTGAAAGCGTCACCCTTGGCGGCACGAACTACAATCAGGTGGATATTGACCGGTCCGATGCTGGCGGCGCAAGCCAAACAGGCGTATGGAATTCAGATATTGATATCACGGCCTCCGCAAAGGGAGCCGTCAATATCACCGCGGAGCACAACACCGGAAACGCCCACGGGCTTGCCACATATGGCACCAGCGGGCAGGCGTCCTCCTCCGTTCGAGGTGGCGACGAAAGCTCCATACACATTGCGGCCAAAACCACTGGCGCTGCTGGTACCGCCCGGGGCGTGTATACCAATTCCAATGAGGGAGCCGTTGCCGCAACAACTATTGAAGGCGGCGACATTTCCATTGAAGCTCACGGCAACGAAGCAGGAGCCTATGGCGTTTACTCCTGGGCGGCAGGCGGGCGTGAAGCCTCAACGACAATCAAGGCCAGTCACGACCTGACCATCACAGCCGATTCCAGCAAGGGCGGCTCCAGTGGCCCCGGCAACACCGCAGTATATGCCACAGGCAGCGGCGCAAAAATCGTGATCTCTTCTGGCCCGGATGGAAAACTTCAGGTCGGTTCACACCTGGACAACTCCACTCAGGAGAACTTCAATGTCGAAAAAGGCGGCTCTTTCGCGGTTTCGGGAATAAGCGCGTACAATGGTGGCCAGGTTTCAGCGACCGGGGCTGACATCAATATTTCGTCAGATGTGAGCAACAGCTCCGCCCACGGTACGGCCACAGCCGTTTACGCTGGTTACGGCAACGCCAAAACCACGATCAACGGCTATGACGACCGTGATAACCACATGGAATTTTCGGCGTCTGCCCCGGATCACGCTATGGCAGTCATTGGCACCAACAGCGGCACCGTTGCCATAAATGGCGGCAGCGGCGACGACACCATCAAAATATCCTCTGAAGCCAAGTCCGGTTCTTCTTTTGGCGTTGCAGCGCAGGCTGGCGGCCAGGTGCTTATCAATGGAAATGGCGGCCATGACGAATTGCACATTGATGCCAAGTTCAACGGCCCTGCCAAGCCTGGCACGACCGAGCTCTTTGACGGCAACCGTGGCGCTTACGGCATGGCCTCGGCCTGGGGCGGCGCGTGGGTCAAGGTTGATGGCATTGAAACCGTCAATATCACTGCTGATGCCAGTGGCAGTGGCGGCTCCGCATACGGTATGTACACCCACGGTAACGGGTGGGGCGCTGCTGACGGCAACATCATAAAACATGACGGTTCGCTGCAAGCCACAATCAGCGGCTACGCTGACAATTCCGCCAATGGGCATGCCATGCACGCTTCGGGCGGCACAAATATCATTCAGGGCGGCAGCCGCCTTGGCGATGCCAACGGCGACAGAATCACCTTGAATGGTCACATGACCGCAGCAGGCTATAACGGAAAAAACCTGGTGACCACGGGCGACGGCGACGACATCGTGACGCTCAATGGCGATATGGCCATTAAAAACGTTGCCAACGATGGCATGCAGAACAAGATCGAAACCGGGCTGGGCAATGATATTGTACGCATAAGCGGCGATATGGTCACGAACAGGGACAGCGGCCAGAACATCATCAACGTCGGCGCGGGCGACAATCTGGTTGAAGTCAGCGGCAGCATGCACGGCGTGGGCGCCAACAGCATCACCCTGGGCAGCGGCAACAGCACGGTCAACCTCGGTGGCAACATGTTCGCCTCTGGGCTCAAGAGCACCAACAGCATTCAGGGCGATGCTTCCGGCAACACTGTTGTCAACGTCAATGGTCAGGGCATTGCGCTCTACGCCGCAGCCGGGGGCAAAAACAGCATCAGCGCCGTACACGATGTGCATGCGGATTCCGGCGGCATATACTCCACTGGAAACGGCTCATCCAATACCATTACCGACATTGCGGGAGCGGTGACAACCACTATGCTCACGGCCAATGACGGCAGCAGAAACGATATCACCAATGTGGGCAGTCTGGATATTCAGTCTGTCGGCAACGGAGTAGCTGGCGTCACTGCGGGCCGCAACGCCACTAATAACATTGAGGCCAACGGCGGCATTGACATCAGCGCCCAATCCACATCAGGCGGAACCTGGGGGCTTATGGCCGGATCGCTGGGCGGCAATGCGACCAACAGCCTGAAAGGCGGAGCCGACATCAACATTACGGCCACGGGCAACGGCACCAGCGCCAGCGCCATTGACAACAATAGCGGCAATACTACCAACGTGGAAAGCACAGGTGGAGACGTTACCCTCAAGGCAACCTCCACAACCAGTGCAGCCGGGGGCATCTGGGGCATTGGCACCACCACCATCACCGCGGGCAAGGATCTGACCATTGAGGCGTCAACGCAGGGAGCCGACGAAGCCAGGGGCGTGCACACCGGCGGCACCACAACATTGACTGCACAAGATGGCGACGTGGCGGTGCGCGCTGAGGGCAACGTTGCCACCGGGCTTTACACCATAAGCACTGGCACTACCAATGTCAGCGCCTCCGGACTTGTGGACATTCAGGCCCACGGCAATTCGGGCAGCAACAACACTTACGGCGGCAACGCCACCGCCCTGTATGCCGAAAGTCAAAATACTGGACAGCTGGCCAGAAACATCATTGAAGGCGGCGAGGTATCCATTGCGGCCAAAACCCTGCAAAACGGCGGAACATACGCGCTGTATAGCAATACGGCGCTCAACAAAATCACCAGCGACACACAGGCGACGGTGACTGCCGAAAATCTCGGCACTGGCAATACCTGGGGCATGTACGCCACGGCCACCAACAACAAGCTGGGAGCCAATGAAATTACCGGACACGACGTCACGGTGACCAGCAGTGCCGCCAATGGCAACGCTTATGGCATGCAGGCAGCATCCACCAAGGGCGACAGCTCCAATACGGTAACTCTGACCGGGGGCAGCGCCGATGTCAGCGCGGCCAGCGCTCAGGGCAACGCCACGGCCATGCATGCCACAGGACGTGGAACCAATACCATTACCGGAAACGGCGATGTAACTGTTTCCGGCACTGCCACAGGCGGCTACGGCATAGGCATGTCTGCCGAAGCGTCAGGCAAAAACAGCATCATTGCCGGAACAGGCGATGTAACCGTCAGCGGTACAGGTACCAGCTACGGCATGGGCATGCGCGCCCAACATGCCAGCAATACTATCGAAACAACTGACGGCAATGTAAATGTTTCAGGCAGCGCCAGCGGTTCCAGCCCCGGCTACGGCATGAGTGCCAGCGATTTTGGCAACAATACAATCACCACCGGAAGCGGCAGCGTGACCGTTTCAAGCTCGGGTGGCGGCATATTTGCCACTTCCTCCGGCAGCAACAGCATTGAAACAAAAAGCGGCGACGTAAGCGTATCGGGCAGTGGCGGTTATGGCATGGCTGCCTCTTATTCCGGCAGCAATACCATCAACACTGAAAGCGGCAACGTGACCGTATCTGGCCCCGGCGGTTCCGGCGACGGCATGCGCGCCAACTTTGCAGGCAGCAACAGCATTACTACAGAAAGCGGCAATGTGACCGTATCAGGCTCCAGGCCCAACTACGGCGGCGGCATGGACGCTTCCGGCGCAGGCAGCAGCAATGCCATTACCACCAAGAGCGGTGATGTGGCCGTGTCGGGCGCAAACGGCATGTATGCCCTCTCTGGCAGCAGCAATACCATCATCACTGAAAGTGGCGATGTGGCTGTGTCCGGCCTCCTCAACGGCATGACGGCCGGAGGTTCAGGCAGCAGCAACAGCATCACCACCAAGGATGGCGATGTGGAGGTTAGCAGCACAAGCGCAACCACGATCGGAAACTACGGTGCAGGAATGTACGTCACAACGTCGCTCACTGCGACTGGCGACAGTAACAGCATCACCACGGAGAGTGGCGATGTGAAAGTTACTAGTGTTAACACCCTGGGCAGCGGCTACGGCATGCACGGAAGCGTGTATGATGGCAACACCATCACTACCAATAGTGGCGATGTAACCGTGTCAGGCGCCAATACGGAAAGCGGAGGCATCGGTGTTGGCATGGCCGGGCACAATGAAATCAAGACCCAAAGTGGCGATGTCACAGTTACTGGCACAGGCGAGTACAGCGGCTACGGCATGTATGGCTTTGGCAGCAAAATCACCACTGAAAGCGGCTCTGTGGAGGTTACTGGCACAAGCGCAAAATCCAGCGCAGGCATGTCTGCTAATTCTGCCCTCGGAGGCAGTAACGAAATCAACACCCAGAGTGGCGATGTCACAGTTACAGGCACCAGCGGCACTAGCTCCAACTACGGTATGTCTGCCACCAATAGCGGCAGTAACAGCATCATCACAAAGAGCGGTTCCATTACTGTGGCAGGCAACGGTGCCAGCGACACTGCTAGCGGTGCCGTTGGCATGGATGCCAGATCTTCCGGCAGCAACACTGCTACCAACATCATCACCACCGAGAGTGGTGCAGTAACAGTGTCAGGCAACGCTGGTGGCAGCAGTTTCGGCATGTACGCCAATGGTTCCGGCAGCAGCAACAAAATCGACAGCCAAAGTGGTAATGTAAAGGTTGTTGGCACAAGCACGGGCACAAACGCCAGCAACACTTATGGCTATGGTGCTGGCATGTATACCAGTAGAGGCAGCAATGAAATCAGCACCCAAAGTGGCACTGTTGAGATTATTGGCGCACATGCAGACTCCAGCGCCAGCAATGCTCCTGGCTATGGCATGTATGCCTCTGATTCCGGCAGTAATACCATCACCACTGGAAGCGGCGCTGTCACTGTTTCCAGTTCCAGTCTCTCCGGCTCCAGCTACGGTATGGCTGCCAGCGCTTCAGGCAGCAATACCATACAGTCCAGCGGCGACGCACTGACTGTTACCATCACCGCCACTGCGGATGCGGCCAGTAAAGCCATTGCTATGTGGGCCAGCGGCGGCGGCTCCGTCAACTACATCACCGGGCACTCCCAGGCGGGAGGCGCTGGCGACAGCATCACCCTGAATGCCAATAACGGCCAGGGCATCGCCATGCAGGCCCTCAGTGGCGGTAAAAACATCATTACCACTGGTGCAGGAGACGACAGCGTAACCATCAATGGCGCGGTCAAGGGCATCGGCAATGAAATCAACCTGGGCAGCGGCGATAACACCATCACCATCAACGGCTCGGTGCAAACCGGCAGTCTGAACGTGGCCGCCGCGGGTGGGACCTATACCCTGATACTTCAGGCATCCGACGCGGAAAGCTTTGCCGTCCGCTACGGGGCATGGCTCAATACCATAAGCTCTGACCCGCTTATTGCGGGTGGCATGAACGGCATCAGCTTTGACGGGCTGGACATTTCCTCACTGCCCGCAGATTTTCTGTCAACATTCAATGATCTTCTGTGGTCGTTGCATGGTAACGGCGTTTCCATTGAACCTCCGGCACTTGTCGACCAGTTGCACGACCCCGCCGCTCCCGCTGCCGCGCCCCTCTTTGCTATGGATACAGAAGCAGGCGCTGAGCATCATACACAGGACGCGCAACATGCCGCCGGACATGATGATTCGCAAGATTCGCAGCTATCCGCTCACGATGGCCCGGCTTTCACAACAGACGACAGCCTGCATACCGCCTTCAGCGCGCAAGCAAGCAGCACTGCGGCACATGCGGATGGCCTTGAGCCTGACGCCACAGCACAAATCCAGTTGGATGAAAACAGAGAAGGCGAGGATTCTGCCGTGCCGCTTTTCTCCTTTCTGGACGACTTTGAAGGGGGAGACGATGCCCTGCACGATGGGTATCTGAGCAGTGAAGGAAGTGATGTCAGCTTCGCCGGGCTGCATGCCCCCATCTCGCTGATTCACGGTGATGAAAACCTCGACAGCCTGCTTGTGGCCACTGGCCAGCAGGCTGCGGATAGAGAAGGAACCGATGTTTTATACGGAGGCTCCACTGCGGAACTGCACGACATGGGTCTGACAGATATCAAGGAAACTCTTGACCAGGGAGGCCTTGCCGAATCGGCGTCTCTTAATGAGCCTGCTTTTTCTGAAGGCACGGTTGCCATAGCGGGTCAGGGCAGCATGGTTCCCAGCGTGATGGACTCTTGTCAGGAGGCCACAGACAGCGCAGCACGGGAAATGTCAAACACCTAAACAGGTAATGCCGCAGGCTGTTCACTCTTTTGCATAGTAGTAAGGCTGGGTTGCAAACAGCAGCAATTCAGACTGCGAAGAGAGAGAACAACCATAACAGCGAAATTACGCCAGAGATAGAAAAAACAACCAAACAAAAGCAGAGCCTGCGTGTAAAGACGCAGGCTCTGCTTTTTATCGTATCAATGATGGCAAAGAAAAACCCTGCCGTGCGCATCCAGAAGCACACATTAGCAAGATAAACCAGCAAGCTTTACCGCGGCACTGGGTTCTTTCACAGCCTGCAATCGGTCCTTCTTCGCAGCCATGCTCCAGTATTTTCAGTACCTGGAAGGCAGTCACCCGATCTAAGGCAGCATTGGCAGAAGATAAAAAGCCACGGAGTCTGTTTAAATAAAATACTGGTTGAGCGCTCAATGAGCTTTACTCTCGATCTGATTGGGCGTATAAAAAACACAAGTGAAAAAAATAACAATGAATCCTGTTCATAAAGTTGGCGCAGGCAAGCCTGCTTCCAACAGGAGGTCATCATGTGGAATGAAAGTTACGATTATGACGTTGTGCGGGAAATCCGCGTTAAGACGACAGCTTATATCGGCGTTGGCGCCATCAACAAGATTGACGACATTTTAGCCCAGATGAAGCATGAGGGCGTATCGTCCATCCTCTGTGTCAGCGGGGGACGCTCTTACAAATCAACCGGCGCATGGGATAAGGTAGAAGCTGCGGCCCAAAAGCACGGCATTACCCTGGCCCTGTACAACCGCGTCACCCCCAACCCCACCACGGACAGCGTGGACGAAGCTGCGGCATTGGGGCGCACCATTAACGCGGGTGCTGTCATCTGCATTGGTGGCGGCAGCCCCATCGACTGCGGCAAGAGTGCGGCCATCTTGTTGGCCAATCCCGGCAAAAGCGGTGAAGACCTTTACTGTTTTCGCTTCACGCCTGAAAAGGCCCTGCCCATTATCGCCATCAACCTGACCCACGGCACAGGCAGCGAAGTGAATCGCTTTGCTGTGGCCACCGTTACCAGGCTCAACTACAAGCCCGCCATTGCTTATGACTGCATCTATCCCCGCTTCGCCATTGACGATCCCGCGCTGATGACCGGGCTTTCAGAAGACCAGACCCGATATGTCTCCATCGACGCGGTAAATCACGTCGTTGAGGCGGCCACAACGACGGTTTCAAACCCTTTTGCCGTTAATCTGGCCAAGGAAACCATCCGCCTTGTCCACAACTGGCTGCCCGTTTCGCTGAAAAATCCTGCGGACCTCAAAGCCCGTTACGGACTCAGCTTTGCTGCCCTTCAGGCTGGTGTGGCCTTTGACAATGGCCTGTTGCACTTCACGCACGCGCTGGAGCATCCCCTGAGCGCTGTAAGCCCCGAACTGTCTCACGGATTGGGACTGTCCGTGCTGCTGCCTGCCGTCATCAAGGAATGCTACCCTGCGCGTCCTGCCGTGCTGGCGCACATTCTTGAGCCCATCGTTCCCGGCCTCGCAGGTGTTCCCGAAGAAGCCGACAAGGTTGCCAAGGCCGTTGAACAGTGGCTCTTTGGCTTGGGCGTGACTCAGAAGCTTCAGGATCTGGGCGTGAAGGAATCCGACGTCGATACATTCTGCGACCTTGTGGAGCAGACGCCCTCTCTGAGCCTGCTGCTTTCCGTAGCGCCCATAGAGGGCTCGCGCGAAACCGTGGCCCGCATTTATAGAAATTCTTTGCGGCCTATGGCCTAGGTACGCAAGACATAGCTTAGGTGGAACACACGTAAGCCGCACGGGATGTAACGCTGCCCGTGCATTGTCCATAAAAAACGGCAAGCCCCCCCAATGATGGCTTGCCGTTTTTTATGGAGCGCGTAATTTTTAAAGAGTCTGGCAATCATGTTCAAGGCAAGGTTACAGACGAGGCGATGACGGCCCTGAAGGAAATTCCCGGCAAGGCACATGCTTCCGACCACTTCACGCCAATCCCCCAAGGCAGCGCCACCCAAGGTAGAGAATTTTTTGCGGCGAGGCATTCGCTCCAGCTACCACGGCGGATTGAACTACTCCGCGATGGACGCCCCCCAATTGATCTGTGCTTTATATTTTCGGATCTTTCGCTTTAACGTTGTGTATCAATCTTGGAGAATTAGAAATTTCACTTTTTATATTTGTACGTTACAAGCAATCTGACGGGTAAGCCGTTTATGCCAGGTAACTTTCTGTAGAATGAATAATTTCTTTGAGTTATGCATATTATGCGACCTAACAGGCCGCACAAACACACTTTTCATTTGAAGAGATTTGAGTTTAACTTTAGTCGCAGACGCGCGAACATATACAAATCAGCGCTGAAAATGCTTCTACGTTTTCCTCTCAGCTGGTCATGCTCCATTTTCAAGGTAACACGCTCTATTTATCCGGCGTTCCGAATTGCAGGTTCAGGAGGGAGGCTCCATGTTGTTCTGCTCCAAGCTCGTTCGAGAACTTGTTTTTGAAGAAAGGGCCCTTCAGCCCTGCTGTAACACGCATAGCATAGCGGTACCGAGTTTTCCGTTTGCAGGCGGTTCTGTGGATATGGAAGCGTACACGCGCCACATTGCCGCCACCGCACAGGAAATCCAGCGGCAAAACCCGCAGGTATGCGCTGGCTGCCCTGATCTGGTGCCACTTTCGCATTCTGTTTGCGTGCCAGAACTGCGTTTTGCCGTGCTTTCCTTGAATCACCACAGACATATCTGCAACTGCCGCTGCGTGTATTGCGACCTGTGGAAACCAGGGCAGCATCCGCGCCCATTTGCCATTCTTCCCGCAATCCAGAGCCTTCATGACCAGGGAGCGCTTGAAAAAAACTGCGTTGTAAGCTGGGGCGGAGGAGAATCCACCCTGCTGCAGGATTTTGAAACAACGGGCCGCTGGCTGTGGGATCACGGCTACTTCCAGTACGTGCATACCAATGCCCTTCGGCATTCGGCCTGGATTGACCAACTGCTTGCCAGCGGAGGCGGCAGAATCAATATCAGCCTTGATTCCGGTAATGCCGCCGCCTATGCCCGGGTAAAGGGCGGTGACTGGTGGGATGACGTAATGGCATCCATAAAAAAATACTTCGCCGCAGCAATCACACCAGAACAGATTGATATTAAATACATAATTTTTGAAGCGAATAATAAAATCGCGGATGTGGAGCAATTTTTTCAGGTCTGCCGTGGTTTCGGGGCAAAAAAAATACAGCTTTCCTTCAACTTTCTGGAAGTAAATACGGGCTCTGTCAGCGAACACTCTATTGCTGCGGCTGCGTATTTCATGCACCGGGCACAGGAGCTGGAGCTTGATTGCGAACTGTTCTTTGTGGATGAAACACTGCGCGTACGTATTGACGCCGCACGCAACAATTTTTTTGCGTAATCCGGACATGCATGCGTGGCTGGTAAAACAGGCAGAGCCTTCAGGCTTCAAAAAAAATCCCCGATGGTCATACCGTCCCAATTATGGGGCATCCGTTAAGCAGTGAAAGCACGCTGCAAGCGGTGCAAAAGCGTATTACTATTCTTGTCATCACAGCCATCATTGGCTGCCAGCACGCCAGCCCAAACGACCATAATGACGGAACTCAACAAAAAAGCCAGTCACAGAAATTCTGTAACTGGCTGATGCTGCCAATTATGACGGAGAGGGAGAGATATAGATAGCGCTCGTATTGTTTTGAATTATTTGCTTATACGTGGCAAAAAAATTCTTACCCAGAAATTGCCCGGCGAATTTTTTTCACTTTTTCTTGCTTTTTTTGTCTTTGGGTTTCTTTTTAGTCTCTTTTTCTTCGTTTGCCTTATCCGAAATAGCGCCCTCTCCATCCAGGGCAGCCCAACTCAGTTCCGCGGCGGCGTTCACCAATTCACCCGGCTCCATGCCTATAGCATCAGCAAGCAAAAGAATCGTTGTAAAACGCGGTTCGCTCCTATCATGCTCAAGATTATTCAGATAGCGAGTGCTGCGCTCCAGCTTTTTGGCAAGGCTATACTGCGTAAAACCCCGCTTTTTATATTCTTGAATCAGGGCTGCGCCGAACTTGGAAGGAGGTCTGTTTCTCATTCTTTGTTCATACTCGACAGCTGATTCATAAATAGCTGATAAATTTATCAGGTGATCTGTTAAACATCTATTTAAAACTTGATAGCTAGAGAGGCATGGCAAAAATCCAGGAGGAGCAAGCCCATGCCCACCCCACTAGATCGATTTTTTGAAGCGACAGGATGCAGAACGCAAGTTGAATTGGCTGAATTTTTAGGGATAAGGCAATCGTCTATAGCTGATGCCAAGAAAAGAGGTAACATTCCCTCGGCTTGGCTTCTGACGCTTTGGAGGAAGAGGAGAGTCAACCCTGACTGGATCTTAACGGGGCAAGAATCAAAAAACTTATTTTACGCACAATTCGAAGATCTAACACAGCAAAAAATCCACATAAAAGAAATCAGCCCACCAGAGAGTTTTTCAATCGAATAGTTGTTCACTGAACTTATTAGAAAAACACTGAAAAAACTATCGAATGAGGAAAATAGAAATAAAACTTTGACATTGACTAACCAGCGCCCCACATCACACTCAAGCTTGATTTACATCTTAAATCCTTTGGGGATGCGTTAGCTCTTGACTATGCACTTTTCTTTCTGCACGGCTTCTTTTATCTGGCTCTTTTCCTTCTTCCGTTCAATCGCCGGGCTCACGCCCTCAGCGATCGGCTGACGCAAAAGGAAGTTCTTGTCGCATCCTTAAGGCCGATCACCGGATAGCCGCCAAGGGAAAGCATCTGCTCCTTGCCCTCAAGAAAGTAGCGCACCCGCCCTAAAAATTCCTAAGTCTCAGGCACATCATGCAAAATGGCCGCAGCAGCGGTCAACACCACACTTGAGCATATTCAGAGCAGATATCTGCCTACGTTCATGTGAGCGCAAGTGCCCGCTGCCGAGCGAACTCGTGCTCAAATATCCCCAAAAAATCTTGTGGCCATTCCCCAGTTAAATATCTGACATACGTTTTCTGGCTAATTATCTGCCGCAGAACAACTTTTATGCAGGCATTGCAACATCAACAACCTACTGACTTACTATATTATTTAATTTCTGAATTCATTGCCTTGTATCTATCAATGCTTTAGGAGCAATAACCTAGAAATATAGTCAGCAAACAATTTTCGCAGCATGGGTGCTGCGTATAGCAGATGATTTGCACTGTCAGGCGTGCATTACGTCATTCTGGTGTTGTCGAAAATTGAGAGCACGAAACGGCCACAACAAAAACCACTCCGAGGAGGGAGGCAAATGTCAATTTACATTCATAACAAAGGGGAATGCAGCAGTGAAATGGGTATATGAGAATAACCAAAAACTTTATGGAGCCGGAATTTCCCAGTGGGTGCCCTGCTTGCTACTAATATTTTTTTCTATTGCCTGCTGTAGTGGAATTGCTTCGGCAACATCCTATCAGAGCATAATGGCAAACGGGTTCGAAACAACCAGCGAGGATGTGCAGGCGGAACCAGATAGTCAAGCGCAGCCCGAGCACAAATCCGCAAATCCTCCGGCTCCAGATCAAAAACAGCATTCTCCCCCCCAATTTTTCGACTCCAAAGCAGATAATGCCTCACCAGTGGCCGTCGACGCACCGGATAGTTCTGCCACAGCTTCTTCCCTTCCCCCTGGTGGTAAATCAGCCGTAACCACCAACTCCAAAAGCCTCATGAAAGTCATGCTCAACGGTGCAGCCCTGTTTATGGGCCTGCCCGGCCTTGCTGGTGAACGGCATAATCTCTACGACTCCAATGCTGACCAAGGGCTTGGCTTCCACCAAGACGGCACGGTCCGCCGCGCAGACGGCACCACCGGCGATCAGGCTGGCAGCGGCAACTATACAGGACGCCGCGCCGCCTCCTACCTCAACCACGGCATGGGCTACAGTAGCGAATTTGGGTATGGCCAGAGTCTTCGTCTGCCCGTCAGCCCTGAAGAACCTTCTGAATTAACTCACGCTTACGATCCAGTCACAGGTCATGCCTACAGTTCCGGTTCCGCACGTAATGCGAAACAAGGCAGCACTTTTGGCGGCGCCTTTATAAGTGATCCACAGCAGTATTTCATGCAGCGCGGGCTCAATTTCGGCATGGGCTGGCTGAACAATATGGGAGAAGCCGGACTTGCGGGCCTAACAGACAATGGCCGGGCACGCCTTAATTTTCTTATGGACCGGTACGGACGGCTTAACGGCGAAGGTGATGTGCTTTTTCCTTTTTACGATGGAACATACACAACACTCTTCACGCAGGTCGGTGCCCGCAGTATGAGCGGATTTGGCGACAATAACGGAGACGGAAGAGGCGCAGACCGCTGGATAGGCAACTTTGGCCTTGGTCAGCGCTGGTTTCCCGGCGCGTTCAGCACAGAGAATGGCGGCTTTGATTCCGGCGAGTGGATGCTTGGCTACAACGTCTTCTTTGACAACGATTTCACCCGTGGGCACCAGCGTGGCGGCATCGGCGCAGAAGTGCAGTATGACTGGCTAAAACTTGCTTCAAACTATTACCTGCCGCTTTCAGACTGGAAAGGCTCACGCGATTTCGACAACGACTTTGTTGAAGAACGCCCGGCCCAGGGTTGGGATGTGCGCCTCAAAGGTTACCTGCCGTTCTACCGCAATGTAGCTGCCACCGGAGCCTACTCACAATGGTATGGCGACAACGTAAGCATGTACTCTACCAGCAAGCTTGAAAAAGATCCTCATGTCTGGTCTTACGGGCTTGAGTATACACCCATTCCGCTTGTTTCTGCCTTTATCAATCAGCGCAGCACTGGTCGTGGCAATAACGATACGGAATTCGGCCTGCGCTTTACCTATCATTTCGACATGCCTTGGGAGCAGCAGACCAGTCACGCCAAAGTGGCAGAAACCCGTACAGTGGCGGCTGCCCGTCATGACTTTGTGGACAGGGAAAACCGTATCATCCTGGAATACAGGGCGAAGGATAGCTACCACATCGAGTATCTGGGCCCCGACGGTTCACGCGGGTTCCGGTTTCATATCAAGGATGGATTCGGCAAATACAAAGCTGGCCAGACAGTGCGGGTAACGGCTGGTGGCAGTTATCTTGCCGAAGCCGCCAAAGCAGCACCTGCCACATTCTTTGCTCAGACTGTGAATTGGCTTGATGATTTTATCTCAGTCAAAACGGCTCATGCTGGCGATCTGTCCAAAACCTACATCACGGACAGTCAGGGGCATTTTTGGGTTCAGCTTGATGCTTCCGCCCCAGCAGTAACCAGCGTAACCGTCCAGACGGGGAACACCAGCAAGAACTTTACCCTGCAAGGCAGCGGCGCGGTATCTTTCACAGGACTCAACCTGCAGGTAGCTTACAACCGCAGCAGTTTTGTCGCCTCCGACTTTAGTGCAACAGCCACTGTCACAGCCACTGCCTCGGATAACGGCAACTCCCTAGCTATCAATGCTGGCGACATCACCTGGACAGTGCTCAGCTCCAATATCTCTGCATCCTGGTGGGGCAACCGCGCCGCCGGGGCCACAAACGGTCTGGCCTGGGGCGCAACACCTCTATCCCTGAGCGGCACAGACCCGCAAAGGATGAACGTGACTGGGGCGGCACCTAATGGCGACACTGCACAATTAACAGACATTGTAGGCTCGCGCACAGTACAGCTTAAGGCCGAAATGGTCATTAACAGCCAGCCCTATTCACAGGTTGTCACGGTGTCTTTCGGCTCTGGCCCCTTGTCTGTATTTAAAGACAAACCTTTTGGCCCTGGCAACAATTGGGAAGACGCTGGGGCTTACTGCGGCAGCGCTGGCAATATTAATCAGTCAGGCTACCAGGCTGCCACCAGACTGCCGAATTTTGATCAACTCAAAAATGTCGCAGGCTCTGGTAGTGGAGGCAAGCAAGGCGCGGCTCACGCTGCCGGATGGCCGGATGAAGGCGCCAGCAGCTTTCGATACTGGGTCGGCGAGGCTGCAGGCAATGGCGGCAATGCACATGTTGTGTATCTGAACACTGGCAACAGCGGCTTGACCATTGGCGCGAACACCTTCGCAGTCACTGTTTGCCTGCCCTAAGGCTGGTATTGGTAAAAAGCCGGAGGAACCCTGTGTTCTTCCGGCCTTTTAAATTTTACTTCTTGGCAGCCCGTACTTCCACTTAAGTCGTTGTCCTTGGAAACAGCTTCTGTATACAGGCAGCCGATGCATTTGGGTGAAACAATCACAACAGCTTTACCTCTGCTCCCGCCCCTTTCCCTTGGCGAGACGTTTGAAAAGGCTAACAGCTAGGCTGGCAAGGATCTTTTTGTCACCCCTTTGCAATTATATAATTTAAAAATGTTATCATGTTGCCCCCTCTCCCCTTAGTCGCGAAGCTGAAGGCTTTCTGCCAAGAGATGGGTGGGGCCGCAGACAATTATATGGCTATTCCCCTTTTTTCTCATTCGACTTGCTGGTGTATGGTAACTCCAGTTTACCGTGTTGAGGGAGAAGAACAATCTACAGAGCATTATCTTCTGATGCTATGCCGTAATTCTGACGGCCTCTGCACAAAAAATATATTCCGCCTTATCTATGATATTACCCCAAGCTTCTGCTTGGCGATGCTATTTTCTGTATCACTCCCTGCAAATTCATAGCCTTTTTCAATAAGGCCCAGAGTATACCTCTTGTTGTATACGAAAGACCAGATAATCCCAGCAACACCAAATGTGACGAGGTTGATTATAATGACTATCAGACCAAGCACTATGTCCCCCCGAAACACTGCTGGAAATCCACCAAAGAAAAATGTTGTCCAACTAAAACCGTAAAATCCTTTTCTGACGATTCCGGTTTGCGGATGCTTAAGCATGATTTGCGTTGCCATTCTTCCTCCAGATAAACTTTGTGATCAATCGCCTGTATTACAACAATAAGTGTATAGAGTTATGCCATAGTAGATTAAAATCAATATCATTAGTTTTATACTATGTTTTTATTTTTTTGCTATTTGCAGCATTAAAATTGCTTCATCGTTAATCTGAATTTGGCCAACTGACATGAATAAAAGCATTTTTTCATATATCAGTGACCCCAAAAACGATACTTGGGGCCCGTCACCTTTCCGCATTTTCGTGCTAATAGCGGCTGTTTTTTCAAAAATTGCCAATCGAGATCATGTTGCTACACGCAGGCATTTCTTTGCCGTAAGCCTTGTGAAACTCGTAGCAGACAGACCTCACGGACATTCAAAGACTTTTAGGGCATCAAAGGGCCACCACAACCGACATTTACTTGCGTGGCATAGATCCGCGGCTTGACCACCTGGCGGGGGTCATTGAACAAGCGGTTCAGCCAGTAGTTACGTGCAAGGAGCTTGAACAAGCTGACGGTTAGACTGGCGGTTCTATAAATGGGAAAGGCGGGTTGTTTCACGGCAGCCCGCCTTTTTAGGGCGCGCATCGCTGGATAGTACACTTCCTGTATGCATCGTGAAGCCTGCTCGATTTTCCATTAGACAGACTTTTTTGCTGTGTTCAGTATAATTCTGCTGTTAAGACTGAATTTTGAGATGCCACTGGGACTCCTCTTTTGCTCCCTGTCGTAATTGCGCTATAAATAAGTACGCAAGAAGCATGAAAACACAAACAGATGTGTATTGGGATGATCCCTATTCATGGTCGCATTGACTGCAAAGAATCCCACCAATCGAAATGATTGGCGGGATTCTCAATGCCTATTAACCTAACCGACGCGGTTCAGGTTTAAGTAAGCCAGATAAAGCCGCCCATAGTGATAACAGACAAGATGGTGCTCCAAAACAGGGTAGAAGCCATTTCCTGTTGTCCCGTATTATACTCCACAGCGAAGATCACGGCGATGGAAGCCGTGGGAATCGCCAGGGTAACGGCGACCAATCCACGCTCCGCACCTGGAACAGCCAGCCAGATCATGGCCAAAAGAATAAGGCCCGGCAGGGCGATATTCTTGCAGATCACGTTAACGATCACAGGCAGGGATACGCTGACCTTTTGTGCAAAAAGTACCGCACCCACGGCAAACAAAGCCACACCGCCAGTAGCCTGTCCGAGAAGCAGGAAGGAGCCTTTGATAACCTTGGGCATGTCCAGCCCCACCAACAAAAGTACAAAAGCTAACACTGGTGCCCACACGACAGGCTGTTTTACAGCATTGACTACACTCTCAACAACGATATGTAAGGCACCCTTTTTCTGGTCGCCGCTGGCGTCACTGCCTCCTGAGCCCACAAGAAAAACAAGGGCCAAGGGGACCTGTACGAGATTCATAAGAAGACTACCTGCTGCGATGGCTAGGTCGGCCTCAACGGGGAAAAGCATACCCAACACGGGAGTACCCACAAAAGGCACGGCGGGGCCGGCGATGGCTAGACTTCGCAAAGCGGCCAGCTTGACGTCAGACCTGAAAACAAGGCGAGAAATCAGAAAAACCAGTATAAAGCCACCAGCCATACCCACGGCCAGCCACAGAAAAACCTGCGCATTTTTCAATACTTCAGCCAGTGGCGTCCCGAGAATACCCGCAAAAAGAAGCATGGGCAGAGCGTAGAGCATAACCATACGGTTGAGTATGGAAGCCTGGCTCTGGCTAAAATCGTGCCGCCACCCAGCCAGAAGGCCTAAAAGCAAGGTGACTACAATAGGCAGCAAGGCCATAATGATTGTTTCAAGCATAGAAGGCTCCTCTTTTGCCACGAGTCCTGGCCCGTAAAAGGTTGAACACAGGTTGTTGACTGACTCGTATTTTCACAAAAGTATAGAGTGATACCACCTTCACAGGTCGCGGCGACGAAATAAAACTCAAAAAACAGGTCACTTACGACGCAGCTAAGTTACGTCAACACACAATTTTCGTGATTACTGGCAACGTTACTCGTTGGTGTCCAAGCCCACTTTGTGGGGTTGGACACCTCTTTGTCCCTAAAGCAAGGAGGGAACGGTGGGGACTATCGGCACCTCAATCAGGGTGGGGCCGGAGCGGCTGAAAGCCTCAGCGCAGATTTTGCGCACCTCATCTGCCGTTTCAACGCGCACGGCTTCGCAGCCGTAGCCCTTGGCAAGGGAGACCAGATCGAGTCCGGGCAGGTCAAGGCCCGGTACGCCCGGGGTTTCTTCCAGAGTGGCAAAAGACTTCAGAATGGCGTATTCGCCGTTTTTGGGTATGACGAAAAGAATGGGCAGGCCTTGTTGTACTGCTGTCCAGAGTCCCTGAACGGAGTACTGCATAGAGCCATCGCCAATAATAGCCAAAACCGGACGATTACGGCCACTATCGCGCTCAGCCATGGCGATCCCCACGCTGGCAGGCAGGTTCCAGCCCAGGCTGCCGCTAGCAAAGGTATAGAAGGTATCCGGCAGTGTAATGGGCCATGCTGCATGCAACTCACCCAGGTTGGATGGAGATTCCTCCACCAGAACTGTTTCGGCAGGGGTGGCTTCACGCAATGCAGTGAAAAGCTCCAAAGCTGTCAGCATATTGCTGGGGGCTGGCATGGGCGCGGCCGGGTGTGGAGCCATGCGGTGAGCTTGCTTTTTGACGGCCGGAGCAGCCGTACGCGATTGTACACGGGATTCCAGAGCTTCCAGCGCCAGTACCGCATCGCATAACATACTATCACCCACCGGGGCTCGTCCAGTTTCGGCCGGGTCGTCTGAAATATGCAGCAGGCAAAGGTTTTCAGGAAGATAAGGACCCGCAATATAGGGATAGTAACGGAAAATAGGTGCGCCAATCACAATGGCCACATCATGGCCTTCAAGCTTTTTTGCCAGCGGTCCAATGGCAAAGGGAAGGCCGCCAGCGTATAGGGGATGGTCTTCGGGGAACGGGGGCCGCTCTGAGGCAGGTGCTGCCCATACAGTTGCTCCAAGTTTTTCGGCGAGGGCTACAGCCTGCTTCCAGCCGCCGCCCCGAGCAATGGCTGCGCCGTAGATAAGGGCCGGATTTTTAGCTTTGGAAAGCAACTCAGCGAACTTGGCGATGCGCTCAGGGTCCGGGCCAATGCGGCTTGCAACGCAACGCACAACAGGTGCCTCAGTCGCAGGCTTATCCCAGTCGTCAAGAGGGATGGACAAAAAGACTGGTCCCGCCGGGGGCTGCAAAGCTGTGGCATAAGCTCTCATGAAGGCTGCTGGAACATCTTCGGCCCGTACTGGTTCGTAACTCCATTTAATCCAAGGTTTAGGCAGTTCTGCAGGCTGCACATTGGTAAGCCACGGCTCCATGAGAAGCATCTCGCGGGTCTGGTTGCCTGCCGTGATGATTAGGGGAGTCTTGTTCATGCTGGCTGTCAGGATATTGCTCATGGCATTGCACAGGCCCGCTGATGTGTGCACGTTCACCAGAGCGGGTTTTCGCGTGGCTTGTGCGTAACCGTCTGCAGCTCCTACGGCGGAAGCCTCCTGAAGTGTTTGTATGTAACGGAAGTCTTTAGGGAAATCCTTAAGAAACGTTTCTTCTGTCGAACCGGGATTTCCGAAAATAGTAGTAAGGCCCAACTGGCGCAAGAGGTTGAAGGTTGCCTCGCGAATGGTAATTGCCATAACTGCCTCCGTATTTAACGATTAAAGTTATTATTACGGATAACATCGACAACTTCGCGAAGCAATAGATTTTGATATATTATAATATTAAAAATTTATTTATTGGCAACAGCGGAAATACAGCCTTTAAAATAGTATTTACTATTTTAAATAAAATGTTTCGAATATTAATTGTAAGTCTTAATTAATTTTATTATTATTCGCATGCTGGAAGGTATATTGGATTACAGCCTTAAAATGAATTCACAAAGCCAGTGGTAGAGGACAAGGTGATAAACGGCAGGTGCACTTGCTATTGGCTTATTCCGAAGGTAGTTTTGTCGTGCATTCGTAGCAATGCATGTTAGGCATGCTTGATGCATCAACAACATGATATGAACCTGTGTAGTTATGGACTTCACGCCGAAAGATCGCCCCAGTGCAGTAAGTGTAATAAGCACTCACAATGGATATGTGACGCGACATGCTTTTTCACTATAAGACGCTACAGCGCAGGCATGGCCCACCTGTCCAGATGCTGTGCCCAACGGCTGTTCCCAACACCGTTTGTAGTGTAGAGACAGGCACAGGTGATCCCTACTGGCTTTTGGGGAATGGCAAAGGGTACGCTTTTCTGGCAGACACTTTTGCCTGTGCGGCGGCCTTACGGCAGGGGCAATTTATATACATCCCCACCTCCATGATACCCAATGGGGATCTCTGTGAAATACTTCCGCCCTCTACCAGCATTTTTCTGGATATGGTACTGTTCAACTATTGTTCTCTTATCCTTCGTAGCAAGGAAGTAGTCGCCTGCCTGGCCTCCAACTCCAACTGGGAAGGACGCGTGCGGATTAAGCCAATGCCGGACGAACCTTATCCACAAAAGCAGTGGGATCTGCGCCGCAGACTCACGGTCAAGCGTATACACAAGCATCTCACTATCAGTGCCAATGGGTATATGTACCGCTGCATGGCCTACAATTGCCGGAAGATGGCAGGCATACCTGACGATCCCACCAACAACTGCTATCCTGAGCATTTCCATTACGACTGTGAAGAGGCCACTTTTAGGAGTTCTGGGATGATGCTACGCTACTGGTATAATGGTCTTAATTCAAATTAACTTTGATTTGGCCTGACAATCCTACTTATCAACATGAAAAAGATTCAGTCCATCAAGAGCCTACTTTTCAGCAGTTCGAAGCTTCTTACTTTTTATTAGCGGAATCCGTACCAACGCTCCGCTTAATACGTTGCTGCACACAGGGGCACGAGCGGGGGAAGTGCTCAAGCTCCGTTGGGCTGATGTGTCCGACCACAGCATATTGTTATGGACCCAAAAGCGGAAAGGTGGCGCGAAGCAAAGTCGGCACGCACCAATAACGTCCACGCTAAAAACCATACTGGACGCTCAAAAACTGGTGGCTGGTGATGCCGAGTACGTTTTCATCAATCCAACCACCGGAAAACCGTACGAAATGCGCCAGCCCGTGATGAAATATATGCTGGGCCGACTGTGCAAAGAGGCTGAGGTCAGCCCTTTTGGCTTTCATGCCATCAGACACTTCTTTGCCGTGAGCCTTGTGAAATCGCAGCAGACAGACCTGACGGACATCCAAAGGCTTTTAGGGCATCAGAGAGCCACCACAACCGACATATACTTGCGTGGCATAGATCCCCGGCTTGACCACCTGGCGGGGGTCATTGAACAAGCGGTTCAGCCAGTAGTTATGTGCAAGGAGCTTGAAAAGGCTGACGGTTAGGGGGCGGCTCTATGAATGCTAAAGGCGGGTTGCTTCACGGCAGCCCGTCTTTGTTATTTTATAGTCACCATTCAACGCTCAAGACTACGCGCCGAATGGTCGCCTACAGCCTCAAAATGAATTCACAAAGCCAGTGGTAGAGGACAAGGTGATAAACGGCAGGTGCACTTGCTATTAGCTTATTCCGAAGGTAGTTTTGTCGTGCATTCGTAGCAATGCATGTTAGGCCATGCTTGATGCACAAACAACATGATATAAGCCTGTGTAGTTATGAACTTGACGCCGATAGTAGCGCCTCAGTGTAGCAATTGTAATAAATACTCACAATGGATATGTGACGCGACATGCTTTTTCACTATAAGACGTTACAGCGCAGGCATGGCCCACCTGTCCAGATGCTGTGCCCAACGGCTGTTCCCAACACCGTTTGTGGTGTAGAGACAGGCACAAGAGATCCCTACTGGGTTTTGGGGAATGGCAAAGGGCACGCTTTTCTGGCAGACACTTTTGCCTGTGCGGCGGCCTTACGGCAGGGGCAATTTATATACATTTCCACTTCCATGATACCCAATGGGGATCTCTGTGAAATACTTCCGCCCTCTACCAGCATTTTTCTGGATATGGTACTGTTCAACTATTGTTCTCTTACCCTTCGTAGCAAGGAAGTAGTCGCCTGCCTTGCCTCCAACTCCACCTGGGAAGGACGCGTGTGGATTAAGCCATTGCCGGACGAACCTTATCCACAAAAGCAGTGGGATCTGCGGCGCAAACTCACGGTCAATCGTATACACAAGCATCTCATCATCAGTGCCAATGGGTATATGTACCGCTGCATAGCCTACAATTGCCGGAAGATGGTAGCCATACCTGACGATCCCACCAATAACCGCTATCCTGAACATTTCCACTACGACTGTGAAGAGGCCACTTTCAGGAGTTTTGGGATGATGCTACGCTACTGGTATAATGGTCTTAATTCGGATTAACTTTGATTTGACCTGACAATCCTACCCATCCGGGGGCGGTGAAAGTCACTCAATCCCCAAAAGCCTACTTTCCAGCAGCCAGAGACCGCACCAATACCTTAGTGCCAGCACGTATTCATTTATTTGGTGCACCTTCATAGCTTCAGAATCAAAGACTTGTCCTAATTCCTAGCATTTTGGTGAAAAAATTGACTTAGACGTTTGTTTTCAATATTAGTTAAGGCTAATATATTTTTATCATTCTAACTGCACCATACATTGGAAGAAGCCTAGGAAGAATATTTTAACATAATCTTAATGGGTTATTAGAAAGCTACTTTCCAAAAAACTCCCACCAACATTACTGCCGCTAAAAGGATAAAAGTGATGAACATTATCACAGTTAGCAACACAAAGTTGACAAAAGAGTTTTGCATTCAAATCGGGAACATATATATCTCATGCGGATGGGGGGACATCTACAAATGGCAAGACATCAAAAAATCAATAATAAAAACGGATTATTGCCGTTTTGCCACTGACGCATCTGGCAAGCCTATTGGGATGCTCCGAGCATTTTCAGACATGGTCTTTACAACTTGGCTGGCTGAGTTGATCGTGGAGAAGGATTCTCAAAAAAAAGGAGTTGGAACCGCATTGTTGGAACAATTCTCGGAAAATTTTGAGCATACGGGCATATATCTGACCCCCCTAAAAGGGACAGAAGGTTTTTTTGAAAAAATTGGCTTTACTCAAAAAGATATGCTTTTGGCCAGTTCGCGGCGTTCTCTCCGCTGAATTTAAATATTAGTTATTAACGTGAATGGGACAAATAGATTACTGCCGGACAGAAGAAAAAACATGCAAAAAGCCAACCTCCTTCTTTTATTTATTCTAATGATATTCTTAACGAATGCAGGGGCAAATACTTTTGCCAAAGAATTGAAGCTCAACAACCTTGGTGCATTTTACCAATCAGCAGCAAGCCAAAGCGCGCCACTTATTCTCATTATCCCCGGCTCTGGCCCAACAGACAGAGATGGCAACAATCCACTTATCGGCAATCCATCTGTCTATCGCTTGCTGGCCGAAGGATTAGCTGAGGAAGGAATCTCCTCTGTGCGCATAGACAAGCGCGGCATGTTCAGTAGCGCTGCCCCCGGGATTAACCCTAATAATGTGAGCATGGAGGATTATGCAACTGACACTCGGGATTGGATTAATTTTTTAAAAAAAGAAACTGGCCAAAAATGCATATGGCTATTAGGGCACAGCGAAGGGGGGCTAACAGCATTACTTGCTACCAGACAAAACTCGAAAGACGTTTGCGGCCTTATCCTCGTCGCCACACCAGGAAAAAAAACCAGCGATATTCTACGCCAGCAGCTAAATCGCAACCCGGCCAATACACCGCTACTACCAACCGCGCTTGAAGCTATCGAAGCGCTGGAACAAGGCAAACGTATTGACGTTGCACGCCTTCCTGCACCACTGCGGCCTCTGTTCGCCACTCCAATTCAATCTTTTTTGATAAGCCAAATGCGCTTAGACCCTGTCGAGTTAATTTCAGCACATTCCCTTCCTGTCCTTATCATGCAAGGAAAGAATGACTTGCAAGTGCCCCAAGAGAATGCTTTTCGACTTTTTCAAGCCCGACCAGATGCCACCTATTGCAGTTACCTGGTGTCACGCACATGCTAAAAAGACAACCCGTAAACCAACCACACTACATAACATACACAGATGTCTCTTTACCAATTGCCCATGATGTGATCAATGGCATTGTGCGTTTTATACATTCATACAATTTTAAACAAAAAAATATTCCCCTGATCACAGGTAAACACTAATCTATTTGCCTCGTTGATAATTAATTTACTGCTGAAAACAACACACCATACGGAAAATGTAATCAAAGAGCTTGAGCTAGACTGGCGACTCTATGGATACGAAAGGCGGGTTGCTTCGCGGCAGCCCGCCTTTTTTGCGCGTCCGGTGGAAAAGTGATGGCTGAACATTCCAACATTGTAACTTCGCAGTTGAAAAGTGCCCGCGCGTGATACTTGGGGGAAACAACATGTTGCCCGACCAGCCGGGGTAGCCCTACTTGAGCCACAGACACTCGCGCATAGAGGACTAAAACAGGGCAAACAGAACGGCTTGGTTCATCTGCCGCCATAGGGTAGACTAAAGGCACACGTGACATTGGCACTGAGATGCGGCTTCAGGGCAAGTGCGAATTGAAAGCATATTTCATGATTTTATTCAGCTATCCATAGGCAATTTATAACAAAAACTGCCCAAGAGTAAAGTTGCCAGCAACGGCGAAAATCCATATGAAGATGATGCGGAAGGATAATAGTTTCCGCATAGAAATCCTGACAAGCAACGGAGAAATTATGCATATCAAATCTATAAAATTGAAAAATTTTCGTTGTTTTGAGAGGCTTTCTCTTACCTTACATGAACGTTTAAATGTTTTTTTTGGGGAAAATGGCTCTGGAAAAAGTTCTATTTTCGAGGCGATCAATATTTTACTTGGAAATATCATTGACAAGCTAGGAAGCAACACCGCTGTAAAAACTGGCATATCCTACGAAGACGTGCATAATGAATCCTTTGATTCACACATAGAGATATCACTTTGTGATAAAAAATTAATAACATGGGGGATACGTGCCGAAAAAACAATAACAAAGGGAGATTTTTCAACGCATAATCAACTAGACTGCGCTGAGCTTGAATCTTATGTCAAAAATATTATCAATATGATTCTCTTAAATAAAAAACCAAAGCTTCCCATATTTCTAAGCTATAAATCTACAAGATACACAGAGTATTTTTATCCAAAAGGAGAGGAAACGTACATTTTATCTCCAAAAGCATGCTATGATGATGCGATCTCTATGAATTTTGATTATAATAAATTCTTCAAGTGGTTTAAAGCTCGCGAAGATTTAGAACTTCAAAAAAGCAAAGAAGATATAAGCTACTCTGATAAAGAGCTTCAATCGGTAAAAAACGCTATTAAGGCTTTCTATAATTTTTCAAATTTCAGTTTTGACAGAGAAACATGGCAATTTTTTATCGAAAAAAGTAACCACCGAGTTTTCTATAAACAACTTTCTGATGGAGAACGAGGCTACATTCTCCTCATAGGCGACATCGCCCGTCGACTTGCCATTGCTAACCCCGCGCTTGAAGATCCCCTTGGGGGAGAAGGTATTATCCTTATCGACGAAATAGAATTGCACCTTCACCCCAAATGGCAGCGTACGATTATCCCAGGACTGTTAAAAACATTTCCAAACTGCCAATTTCTAATAGCCAGCCACTCCCCGCAAGTCTTAGGAGAGGTGCAAAAAGAGTCTGTATGGATAATTGAAGAGGGCGAAAAACCTTACCATCCTCCACGCTCGTTCGGCATGGAGTCATCGGAGCTATTGCGCGAACTTATGGGGGCGGAAAGTCGAAATTCTGAAGTTACTGAAGCCCTCGAAAATATTGATCGTCTTCTTGACGAGGAGAAGCTCACCGACGCGGACAATGCCATTAAAACACTTGCCCAAAAGACAGGTAAAATCCCTGAAGTTATCAGCGCCAACAGTCAGTTAGCCATGATGAGGCAGGCAGCTGCCAAGGTTACGGAGTAATTTATGCTGCCGATACATAAAAACCCCGAAGACCCTTTACGCAAACATCGCAGCACACCAAATACTAATTACGATAACTGCCCGAAAGATCTCTTGAAAAACAGTCTTCTTCAAGAGCAAAATTTTTTATGTGCATACTGCATGTCACGCATCACAGAACATACTATGAGTATAGAGCACTGGAAGTGCCGATCTCAACATCCCAACCTTGAACTTTCCTATCAAAACCTTTTGGCAGTATGTGATGGAAATGAGGGCAATCCCCCATGCAAGCAACATTGCGATACTCGAAAAGGTGATTCGGATTTGATGTACAATCCAGCAAACAAAGATCACCATGAGCGACTCAAAATACGATACCTAAGGAATACAGGTAAAATCGAGTCTGCTGACAAGGCATTCTGCATAGAACTGGGTGACACAGAGAAGGGTTCCGAAGGGATTTTAAACTTAAACCATCAGCAAATTATGAACAATCGCCGCGCTGTTATTGCGAGTGTAGAACGAGCGATGAACAAATTACCCCATGATGCGAAAAAAGCGCAAATCCGCGCACTACTAAACGCATGGAACTCGGTCGACGCGCAAGGCATGCTTCCAGAATACGCTGGGGTCGCCATATATTTCCTTAAAAAACGCCTTGAAAGGGCACAGTGACATGTAAAAATGCCTGTGTGATGATAAAAGCGGCAAGCTATCAAACGATGGTTTGTCGCTTCATTAATGAAAATTTCAAAATTTCCACACGCAGACAAGAATAATCCTATCTTTTTATCCGTTCAAACAAGTGAATAACAAAAACTCTTTAGAGTCACATAAAAATCATTTTCAACTTGAAGGCAGTGCCCAATTCATTTACTGAGCAGGGTAGTAGCCAATCAACTATCAATTTTCTTGCAGTTTTTAGTATATTACTAAACTGCATGAGAAACCCACCGCCTTATTCATCATTTTAATATAATGACTTTTCGACTTCTTTTCGTATAAAATCATACGCTTGTATCATTCTCAACAAATCTAAAGCCGACATAGAAGTGTTCTTGTAATACCAGTTGTGCGCCCGCCATACCGTCATGTTTAAGTCATACGCGGCCTGCTTTATCGTAACTCCCTGCTTCCGTAAAATAGACACAATATCTTCTGTGAGTTGCCTATTGCTGAAAGCCTCTTTGTGGCAAATCTGCCACAGATTTTCTCTGGACATATGAATCTCCTTAACTGACAGTATGAAGCAAAATATTCTCAAGTAGTAGGGAGATAATCTACTGATGAGACAGCCTGAAATACCGTATAGCCAAGAAGAAATTAGACAGCTTCGCCTTAAAGCCGCTATTTATATCCGTATGTCTACGGAAATGCAGACAGAGTCCCCAGAAAATCAAGAGAGGCAAATCCGTGATTACGCAGCGCAATATAATATTGAAATAGTAAGAGTATATAGAGATTTGGGCGTCAGCGGCATGACAGCAGAAGAACGCGAGCAATTTTTGGCATTGATCTATGATGTGGAGCAAGGCCTTAACGCGTTTAACATCGTGCTATATTTGGATGAAAGTCGATGGGGACGATTCTTAGACAGTCGAGAAGCAGAGTACCATCGCATGCGACTCGAGCGTAAAAATGTCATTTGTCAATCCTGTGAAAAGCCGCTTGCGCTGACTAGCACTATAGCTGATCGCATTATGACCCTGCTACGGGATGAAAGCGCCAGTGATTATTGCCGCCAGCTTTCACAGAAAGTTTGGATTGGACAATGCAGTTTGGTGAAAAAAGGATTCCGGCAAGGAGGTGTCGCCGGTTTTGGCCTTCGCCGTATGCTGTTGGATGAAGAGGGTAACCCAAAGCAAGAGCTGGCGATGGGACAACGTAAAAGTTTGCTGACTGAAAGAGTAATTTTAGTACCAGGGCCAAAAGAAGAACTAGAGATCGTTCTTTGGATTTACGACCAATTTCTCTGTGGAATCAGTGAAAGTGAAATTGCTGTTCGCCTTAATTCTCAAAAGATTCATAACCATTTTGCCCGTCCTTGGTCACGGGGCACTATCTACGAAATATTAACGAACGAAAAATATATTGGAAACAACCTCTTTAATCGGACTTCAACCAAACTGAAGAGCCGAACAAAAAACAACCCTGAGGATGAGTGGGTGCGTAAAAAGCAAGCTTTTGAACCGATTGTTGAGGAAAACATTTTCCTCAAAGTACAAGAAGTATTCAGAGATAGAGAGAAAAAGATTAGTAACGACGAGATGTTGCAAGGCCTTCGAAATTTACACACCCGTCAAGGGCGACTATCCGCATTGCTCATTGATGAAACTGACTATTTGCCGCCAAGCAGCTTGTTTCGTACACGATTTGGAGGGCTACTGCGAGCTTATCGCATGATAGGCTACACCCCAGAACGGGACTATCAGTATGTCATGATTAATCAGCGGCTACGTGAATTCCATGCCGCAGTTACACTGGACACCATCAAACAAATAGAAACGCTCTGTGGGAGACAAGTGTTTGTAGACCCTGAGACATCATTGCTGGAACTAAATCATAATTTGTCCATTTCAATTGTCATCAGCCGATGCTTTACAACTCCTTCTGGGACAAGACGATGGAAGGTTCGCTTTGACAACGGGCTTCATCCCGACATCACGATTGCGGTACGTATGAATACAAATAATGAGGGAAAATATGATTACTATATTCTTCCTGCGCTGGAGTTTTCTCGTGAACAATTAAAGTTGTCAGAGAATAATGCTGGACTATTAGACAGCTTTCGAACTGATACACTGGACTATTTGATCAATTTAAGTGTCAACATTCCTCTTGATAAGGTGGTAAGCAATGGAACAAAAAAACATCACGCTTATTTCCGTTGATGAAATTTATATTTTGAACCCTAGAGTTCGAAATCAAGCTATCGCTGAAGAAATACGAAAAAATATCAGAGGAGTTGGGTTAAAACGGCCAATAACGGTAACCCCCAAAAAAGACACAAAAAACGGTAAAAAGTATGATCTTGTGTGCGGGCAAGGAAGATTGGAAGCCTATATTGCCGCAGGAGAGATAGAAATTCCTGCTATAATTAAAGAGGTAAGCACAGAAGATGCGCACATTATGAGCCTTGTTGAGAATATAGCTCGACGTAACAACAACGCTCTGGAGCTTCTCCAAAGTATTAAATATTTGAAAGACAACGGGTATGGAGATGAAGCTATCGCTACTAAAACCAACCTCGGCAGGGACTATATCCGAGGGATTCTTCGCTTGCTGAGTCAGGGTGAAGAATATCTGGTTGGGGCGGTGGAAAAAGGACGCATCCCATTATACTATGCACTGAAAATAGCCACAGAGGATGATCTTGCGGTGCAAAAGGCACTGGCAGAAGCATATGAGTCGGGAGTCTTGTCGGGGAAAAAACTTGTCCTCGCACAAAAAGCGATATCCAGACGTAAGTATTATGGAAAAGGTCTTTCTGTTCCACAGCGGGACAAGGCTGAAATATCTGCCGAAGATGTCATTGCAGCATATGAAAGCGGTGCTATGAAAAAAAGGCAATTGGTTGCTAAATCAAATTATATCAAACAAATATTGGCATATACATCTGCAGCTCTTCATCAGTTATTGAAGGATGTCCATTTCACCAACCAGCTCAAAGCTGTTGGTATGCATGACATCCCTCAACAAGTGGTAAATATTTTAAAAAGGTAAAGCTATGGCAAGCGAAATGAAGCAAGCTTTTCACATGAATTTGATGGAGTTGCAAATTACAGACTTATTTCCCACGAAAACAATGCCCATACAAATTAAGCAAGGGAAAAAATATCGTCAGGTTGTTTCGTCAATCCGCGCGGTTGGACTTATTGAGCCTCCTGTAATTACCCCTTTTAAAGAAGGGAATGGGTATTTATTGCTGGACGGTCATTTACGGTTGGCTGCTCTTAAGGAGTTAGGGATTCAATTTGTATCTTGCCTTGTGTCCACTGACGACGAAACATATACATACAACAAGTACGTGAATAGGCTTTCAGCAATTCAAGAACACAAAATGATTGTAAAGGCTATTGAATCCGGTGTTTCAGAAGAGAAGCTTGCTAACGCTCTTAATCTTGATATTAGAACAATTCGCTATAAAAGACAGCTTCTTGATGGGATATGTGCAGAAGTCGTCGAACTGCTAAAAGACAAAGATGTCCCAGAACATGTTTTTCGCATGTTGAAAAAAATGAAAGCACCGCGCCAGATTACTGTTGCGATGCTTATGAATGATCTAAACAAATTTTCTATCCCGTATGCGAAAGCGCTATTGAGCGCAACTCCCATTGAACAACTCGTTAACAAAGGCAAGCCTCGTCGACTTACCCCGGCTATGCTAGCTCGTCAGGCTCGGCTTGAAGAAGAGAACCTTGCCCTGTCTCAAGAAATTGGCTCTTTAAAGGAGCAGTATGGTACAGAAATGATCGACATTACTGCAATGCAAGCATATTTTAGAAGATTGCTTAGCAATGAAGATGTAGCCGAATACTTACGTGAGTTTCATGAGGCAATTTTTGACAAGTTCAAAGAGGTTGTCGAATTCGATTTTTTCAGGATGAAAAACATCGACTGATTCTACGAAGAACAAGTACTTACAATCCTACCCAATGTCTCGCTACTCGCACGTATTCACTCAATGACAGTGGCGGTTGCCTTCAAAAATATTTTTCGTCATTTCTAGATAGTTAGCGAGTAGTTACTCCCTTGCCATCGCTCTGCTCCATTTTCCTCATAAGGTGACACACTGCAAATAATGCACATTTTCGAAGAGATTTAAGCAAAAGTATGGATAACGGTATGGATACGGCCATGTACTCGCTAAAAACATGCCTTTTTTGAACGCAAAAACCGCCAAATTATCATCAGATAACTTGGCGGTTTTACTCGCTATGTGGCGGAGAGGGAGAGATTTGAACTCTCGATACAGGTTTAAGCCCGTATACTCGCTTAGCAGGCGAGCTCCTTCGGCCGACTCGGACACCTCTCCGCGTTGGGACGCATGCGCCCCGAATGCAGAAATGGAAGCTAGCTCAGGTTGGCATGGCTGTCAAGCATGCGGCTATTTTTGTTCTTTTGCTACTGCCGTGCCTTGATGCTCTTCACCAAGATCAGGAGTCGCAAAACCAGGATTGGCTGAAGCCGCAGGCAAAAGCTGACCGCCTGCGAGGCCTCGGCAGGCCAGCGCCTGCGCGATTGACCCCCGCCCCCGCTTGGCGTAGTTTTAGAATTTACATTATCGCCAGGAAGTAATGGAGCGCATTATGGCCCCCGAGACAAAAAATATCACCCCTTCCACCGCCGACTCCCCTTGTTCAGCCGCCACCGATTCTGCGGCAGACACAACAAACAAGCCCGGCGTGGACTTCATTCGTGCCCGTATCATTGAAGACAATGCCACTGGCCGTTACGACGGCAGGGTCCATACGCGCTTTCCTCCCGAACCGAACGGATACCTGCACCTGGGGCACGCCAAATCCATCTGTTTGAACTTTGGCGTTGCCAGAGAATTCAACGGCCTGTGCAACCTGCGCTTTGACGATACCAATCCCACCAAGGAAGAGCAGGAATACGTCGACTCCATTCGCGAGGACGTACGCTGGCTTGGCGGCGACTGGCAGGACCGCGAATTCTACGCTTCCAATTACTTTGAGCAGCTATACGCCTACGCCGAGCAGCTTATCACCATAGGCAAGGCCTATGTGGACGACCTTTCAGCGGAAGAGATCCGCGAACACAGGGGCACCCTCACCGAACCGGGACGCGAAAGCCCCTGGCGCAACCGCAGCGCTGAAGAAAACCTCGACCTGTTCCGCCGCATGCGCGCGGGCGAATTTGCCGATGGCGAGCGAGTGCTGCGCGCCAAGATTGACATGACTTCGCCCAACCTTGTCATGCGCGACCCCACGCTGTACCGCATTCGTCATGCCGCGCATCACCGCACGGGTGATACGTGGTGCATCTACCCCATGTACGACTACACGCACTGCCTGTCAGACTCCATCGAAGGCATCACCCATTCGCTCTGCACGCTGGAATTCATCAACAACCGCGAGCTGTACGACTGGGTGCTCGAAACGCTTGGCGCTTACCGCCCGCAGCAGATCGAATTCGCCCGCCTCAACCTCACCTACACGGTGCTTTCAAAACGCAAACTCATCCAGCTTGTAAAAGAAGGCCACGTCAACGGCTGGGACGACCCCCGCATGCCCACACTCTGCGGCCTGCGCCGCCGGGGTGTGCCGCCCGAAGCCCTGCGCGAATTCTGCTCCCGCATCGGCATGGCGCGTGCTGATTCCACCGTGGAATACTCCATGCTGGAATTCTGCGTGCGCGAGCACCTCAATGCCAACGCAGCGCGGGTTATGGCCGTGCTTGATCCCATCAAGGTGGTCATTGAAAACTACCCTGAAGGCCAGGTGGAAGAATTCAACATGCCCTACCACCCGGAAGACGAAAGCTACGGCAGCCGCAAGGTTCCCTTCTCGCGTGAGCTGTACATCGAACGCGACGACTTCCGCATGGAACCGCCCAAGAAGTACCACCGCCTTGCCCCCGGTGCAGAGGTGCGCCTGCGCTACGCCTACTTCATCACCTGCCGCGAGGCCATTCTGGACGACGCCGGCAACGTGATCGAGCTGCGCTGTGTGTACGATCCTGAAAGCCGGGGTGGCCAAAGCCCGGATGGACGCAAGGTCAAGGGTACCATCCACTGGGTATCAGCCCCTCATGCTATCCCGGCAGAAGTGCGCTTGTACGACCAGCTTTTTGCAGCTGAAAATCCCAATGCGTCTCCCGAAGGCCAGACGTTTCTGGATTATATCAATCCTCAGTCCCTCACGGTTGTTGAAGCTCTGCTGGAACCTGCCCTGGCTACCCTGCCTGTTGGCGACAAGATACAGTTCGAGCGTTTGGGCTATTTCTGCAAAGATAAGGACAGCACAGAGGCCCTCCCTGTTTTCAACCGCACGGCGACCCTGCGAGACACCTGGGCCAAGCAGGAAAAAAAGGGATAGCGCCCACAATCAGCTTTTTTGTGCAGATACCGGGTGCAGCCCACAATGTGGGCAGTCCCCATAAAATGGCTGAAAAATCAGCATATTAACACATATCTGCAATTTGAAATATAATTGGCTTGTCAGACTCGCATTTTGTCACTTGACAGGCAAATCGCCAATATATATATTGCGCGTCTCAACGGGTCGTTAACTCAGCAGGTAGAGTATCTGCCTTTTAAGCAGAGAGTCGCAGGTTCGAACCCCGCACGACCCACCAAGAAATACCAGGCGGTTAGCTTTAAAGCTAACCGCCTTTTCTGTTTTGGCTAATCTTCGGTATTTTCAGGTCCATATATGTTCAAAACAGCCCGCATCAGAGCGTCTTCATACACACGTAAAACACAAACATCACAACGCATTTATACGCTGCCGTTTACACCGCTAAACGTCCGGAATGTGCTTGCTACAGATCCATCCGATTAATTCCACATATCTAGTTAACAGCACATATTTCGGCCATAATTAAATTTACACTGCGTAGCCATAGTCCAGGCTGCGCTATTTTTTTGCACGCACACCATTAAAACATTTAATAGGCAAATAGAACCCAAAAACACCTCCTCACAGCCAAATCCCACTGTTTCTGTAGGGGCATTACGTGCACCCTCAATCTAGTTTTCGAAAAATCATCCTCCGTTCATAGAAAAATCGAATACATATACTTACGTCTTCCAACATGCTTAAATTGTAAAAAATTGTGAATCAGATTGTCCGTGGCGCATTGCGCGCGCCCGATAAATCAAGCTAATGGCATACGGGGTTTCCAAATCTGGATTTCCCAGCAAAACAGAGTGCAATCAGATTGTAGCCAGCGCATAACTTGCGTGTTTGATCAGTGCAATCGCCACCTGATCCAAAAGCGCAACAGCACTATTCTGATGTAAAAATCTACTCTGTCGGTACAGCCAGAAAGAGGGTTGGCCTATAAATCCCGTTAAAATACCCATTTCTGATGCCGAACCTGGAATGTACATTGTAAATCCAGGCATCTCATGGCTCAAGTCCCCACTACTTTACATGCAGGAAGGGCTTATCTCCTCGCATGCCGATATTCACGCCATAATGAGGCAGGGATACACTGAACTGTATCACGACCCCAGCCGATTCCGCCAACCCCGCAGCCCTCAAAACGCGCCCGCGCCTGGCGACTACGTATGGCCCGACAATACAGCCCCTAAAGTTGCCCTTGGCGAAGAAATGCCTCGGGCACGAACGACCTATTCCGAAACCTTTGAGCACGTTAAAGACCTGATGCAGGACGCACGGGGCGGCGCTGTAGATCTGGCCGCATCACAGCCATATATTGAGGCCATTATCAAAAGCCTCAGCCGCAATGGCGACGCCCTTCTTTCCCTGACAAAGCTCAGACGTTGCGACAAATACGCCTATACGCATTCCGTCAATGTAGCTGTATTTTCTGTAGCTTACGCGCATTATCTTGGCCTTCCTGAAAACAAGCTGCACCTTGTTGGGCTGGCGGGCCTTTTTCACGATTTTGGAAAAATCTTTATCCCTCAGGCAATACTCGACGCACCACGCAAGCTTACCAGTGCCGAACGTGACATCATGCAGGCGCATGTTCTGCTGGGCTATAACCACCTTGTAAAAGAAAAAAGTATTCGTCCCGAGGTGCTGCAAGGCGTGATGCAGCATCATGAAAAATATAATGGATCAGGCTACCCAAATCGGTTGAGAGGCAGCAAAATAAGCATCTATGGCCTTATCCTTTCATTAAGCGACCATTATGACGCCCTCTCATCGAAAAGAGTCTATAAAGAGCCAATGCCAGCCAACGTTGCTCTGGCTGTAATGTACAAAATGCGCGAAGAGGCATGGGCCCCCGGCTATGTTGAACGCTTCATCAAAATGATGGGGGTTTACCCCGTGGGAACACCAGTGTTGCTGTCCAATGGCGAGCGCGGCGCGGTTTGCCACTCCAATCCGGAATACCCAACGCTGCCCAAAGTCATGATTGCCTTTAATACTGCCGGAAAACCGATCTCTCCCCGGCTCAGAGACCTGCGCGAACACCCGGGCCTGGATATTGAACGCTCGCTAACAGGCAATGATGCAGAAATGTTGGACGTAGGCATGCTGCTGTCGCACGCCTGACTTCAATACTTCATTGCATGTTATAGCTGGCGGTCAACGGAAGCACCGCAAACAGACATGCGATTCGCGCCCTGGATATTAAAAAACCCCGGGCTGACCGGGGTTCAAATTGAAAAATCATACACGCTCATTTTTGCTGTTCAGCAACATGCGCACGCCTGCCTGCAAGAGCTCGTACTCTGGAATCTGCAAACTAAAAAAGGGGCTGTCCTAGATAATGTAAATCGTCCAGGACAGCCCCTAAAAATTTGTTACAGTGACCGGCGATCAGCCCCATCGCCACAGCAAGCTTCAGCCCCTTGAGCCGCCCACACCGCCAGCTACGTTTTCTGGCTTACAGCCACCCCGCCCAATACCAACGCGGAAGCAAAGCACTGCTCCACTGTGAGCCGCTCGCCCAGTATAATCATACCGAAAATAAGCGTAAACACCGGAATCAGATTCATAAACATGCTGGCCCTGGCTGCGGGCATGCGGCTGATGCTGAAATTATACAGCGAATACGCTCCAAACGATACTCCTAGCCCCAGATAGACGATGCTGCTCCAGGCCAGAAAAGTACCCCCGCCTTCCGGCAGACCCATGCCCGGAATAACCAACACCGGAGCGAAAAAGAGCACCCCAGCCCAAGATTGCAGCGCGGTGATAAACAAAGGCGTATATCCGCGCGAAAGCCGCCGTACGCAAATTGCGCACAGAGCGGCAAAGGCCATACCGCTGACCTGCAAGAAATTTCCGAGCAAGGGATCAGGCGCGTGTTCGTTGGCAACTGCTCCCAAACTCAGCCAGATCGCCCCGCAAATCCCAATCAGACAGCCAGCCCAGGCCGTAAGACTGATCTTTTCCTTCAATATCAAATAGCCAAAAGCGCCAACAAAAATCGGCAGCGTGGCGCTGAGCATTCCCGCTTGCGAAGCGGATGTATATTTAAGGGCGTAGCCTTCAAAAATAAAATACATGCAGGGCTCACAAAGCGCCAGAATCAAAAAAATGCGCCAGTCTCCCCTGGAGTACTGCTGCTTCTTCAGCATGGATGGCAAAAACACCAAAAAAGTAATGGATGATACAACCAGAAGCAAAAAAATCATGGTCATAGGGTGAAAGACCTGTAGGGCAAACTTCATCGCCACATAGGAGCCGCCCCAAAGAATGGTGGCCAATACGGCGGCAAGTGGTCCGGCATAACTGTAAGAATCAGCATTAGGCATAACAAAGTCCCCGCAAGAATTTTCTCCCAAAATGCCAGTCGACATTTTTTGATTGCATTAAAAACCCTAACAGGTATTTTACTTCTATCAAGCTTAAATATTTACAGAACATTACCCCACAGGGGAATGTTCTGCATAAACTTATCGGTTATTCAGATTATTTTTGCAGCACCACACCAATGGGTAAAGCTTCATTAGCAGCTCTGATCCCCCCCCTCCACCGCAGATCCAGACTCCGCGCAACACATACCCCTATGAGCTCTTTTTTAGAGCCTTCCTGAACTTGGCGCTTTTCCTGACAAGCGATATTACTTTAAGAAGACCAGATACTGTGAAGCTTTGACGGACAACTCGGCTCTGAGGGCCAACGGCTCTGCTGGCTATTCAGGCCGATTGACGCTAGCATTTTTTGCAAAAGGCACTGGAGGATAACGTGCAAAAATTACGCCTTGGCGCGTTTGCCGCAATATTGGTCGCGCTTGTATGCAGCCCGGCACTGGCAGACCCACAGGACAGCCTCCGCAAATTGACCGCAGGTATGTGGGCCTTTCAGGCTCAGAATAAGGAAGGTTTGCCCCCCTGCCCGCTGACTGAGGATGAGGCAAAGGAGTTGACCGCCTGGATGGCGTCAGAGTACCAGAAGCAGGGGCAGGAACTTTCCCCGGCGCAGGCGGGCATGATGGCGGGTCTGCTGTCGGGATACGCGGCTGCGACGGATGGCCCAAAAAAAATGGGCACTAATAAAAAGACGACAGGCGCTGTGCCTGATTTTGATATTGAGGCTTACTGCAAGCAAGTTGCACAGGGCAGCCATGTTATTGAATCGGGCTGCGTTGATGGCGAGCACGAAGCCAAAACTGCCATTGCCAGCATGACGGATGTACCGGAAAACACCCTGCGGCACTGCACCGAAGTGGCGCAGACGGGCCAAGAGAGTTACATGATCATGCACAGCTGCATCACGATGGAGCTGAACGCCAAAAAGCGTACGGGCCAATAGCCCGCTGCTAAAGGAGCTGCTATGAAAAAATTTGCATGGCTTTTTATATTTCTGCTTTTGGCCGGTTGCGGCAGCAACCTCGAAAAACTCGACGGCAAGTGGCAGGGAGATCCCACCGCCACAGTGGCTCTGGCCAGCCCGGAAGTGCAGAAAGACTTTGCCGAAATTCCTTTTGTAACCAAGATGCTTGAAGGCATTGTACAAAGTTTCCGTCTGGATGTTGACGCCAGAAACAAAACCATTGCCTTTGCATTGGGCAATATAGCCTATACTGGCGGGTTTACCGTCGTATCCGACAAGGGAGACACCCTCACCCTCAAGAACGACAACGGCAACACACTCAACTTTGTTCTCAAGGACCCGAACACTGTCATTCTTAAAAATGACGGTAAAACTGACGGCAAACTCGACCAGCTGGTGCTCAAGCGCGTGCAATAGCCCTGCTCTCAGGACTGGCCCTCTGAGCAGATTGACTTTTTCAAAGTTACAACGCTCTGGCTGCGCTTCTGAAAAGCGCCGAAATAAAATTCCGTATGCGAGTTCACAGGCCAGCTGCATAGGCATATAAATAAAGAGCGCAGCCTTCGTATTTGTTACAGAGGCTGCGCTCTTTATTGGTCAATGCCCGTTCTGTTTTTGTAACCAGCCGCCTATATACCATCAGCGCATTCTTAAGGTGAATTCTGCCTGAAGTTTCCCATCCAGAACACGCACGAGGCCAGCCCCCCGCGTGAAAAGGGGCCGGCCTTCTGGAGGAGGAACGACGCCAGTAGCTTACGAAGCTACGCAAGATCGCACGAACTTGCTGGCGGGTGCTCCGCCATGCTCGTGGGCATGGGGATCAATGGTACGTATGGTTGTAACTTTGTTCTGGGTAAAAAAGTCGAAGCCTTCACGGCCCTGTACCTTGTTGACGCCAAGCAGCGAGCCCTTGATGCCCCCAAAGGGTATATAGGGGTGCGGCGCGCAGATGCCCACATTAACGCCCACCATGCCCACATCTGCCTCACGGCTGAATTTTTCAGCATAGAACTGGCTTTGGGTGAATATGCAGGCCCCGTTGCCGAATTCAGACTTGCGGATGAGATCAAGCGCGTCGTCCATATCCGCTATCTTGATGGTGCCCACAATGGGGCCGAAGACTTCAGTGGTGAACAGGGGGTTGCAGGGCGTGAGATCCCTGACGATAACGGGCCCCACAAAAAAGCCGCTCTTGTTCTTTTCCGGCAGGTCCAGTTGGCGGCGATCCAGAGCCAGCGCGCACCCCTGGCCATGCGCCAGCGCGGCCTCCAGAGACTGATTCACAAAGTCCACTGCCTTGCGGGAAATCAGCGGCCCCATATAAACATCAGGATCAAAGGCGTCGCCCACCTTGATGGTTGAGGCCGCTTCCACCATAACCTCAACAACCTTGTCGTAAATTTCGGGCACTGCAGCCACCAGAGAACCAGCCAGACACCGCTGCCCGGCTGAACCGTAGCAGGAGTTCAGATAGTTCTCGCGAAAAACCTTCAAATCCGCATCTTCCATCACCACAAGCATATTCTTTGCGCCGCCAAGCAGCATGGACCTCTTGCACAGCCGGGCGCAGCCCTCGGCCATCTTTTGCGCAGTGGGCGTTGAACCCACCAGGCATATGCCGGAAATACGCGGATCGTCATACCATGCGCCAGGGATGTCTCTGTTGCCGTGAATGATGTTGACCACGCCGGGTGGAAGCCCGATTTCCGTAAATATCTCACCCATTATCTGCATGAAACATGGTGACTGTGTTGAAGGTTTGAACACAAAGGTGTTCCCCGCCACAATGGCATAGGGCACGAACCAGCCGAAAACCAGTGCGGGAAAATTGAAGGGGGCCACGCCGCCAAAAACACCCAGTGGTTCACGGACGACTTTGCCGCTGATGTTGGCTGCAATGTAGTCCAGGGTCTGCCCCTGCATCATGGCCGGAGCGCAAGCCGCGGCCTCCATAATTTCCACAACGCGCTGCACTTCGCCTCTGGCTTCGGAAATATGCTTGGCCTGATCCAGCGCAATGGCCTGGGCCAGTTCTTCTTTTCGTTGCAGCATGGCTTCGCGCATTTTGTAAATAAAGGCCACGCGCTTGCCGATAGAGAGCCTGCGCCAGCCGGGATAAGCTGCGGCTGCCGTATCCACAGCCATTTTTGAGGCCTCCGGGCCGGACTGGGGAACCTGCGAGATCTGTTCGCCGGTAGAAGGATTGTACAGGGGCACTGTGGGCGCTCCCGCTTCCTCCTGCCACTGGCCGTTAATATAGTTTCTGATGGTTATCTGCGTCATGTCGCCCTCCCGAGCGTAAGTAAACCTTGTGCCTGGAAGATGTGGCCGCCGTGTTTGCGCAGGTCGCCCGCTCCACCCAGATTGCAGAGCGGGCGACAGCCAGATTAGTTGGCAGGAATGGGGGTCTTTACCTTCTTTAAAAATTTGTCTGTGGCGTACTTGCCGTCACCGACCTTTTTGAGGTCATCCTTGGTAATGCGGCCAACTTCCGCAAAGAACGAAGCCACGTCGGCATGCCACTTCTGTGCGGTGCTCTGGCCCTTGCTGGTATCAAAAAGCTCTATTTGTTCTTCAAAATTAAATACTGGATGTGTTTGCAGATCCTTCAGGGCCATCTCGTCAGAATAGTTCTTGCCAGCCCATTCAAGGAAGAACCGCTTGTATTCCGGCACAAGCGCCTTGGGGTCTTTTTTCATCTGGTCCTGAATCATGTTGACCGCACGCAGATACACGCGCAGGAACTTGGCCACCAGTTCAGGATTTTCGTCTGCCCATTTCTGGTCGGCAATAAGGCTGATGGGCAAGCCGACGCCGCAGGCCTGGGGAGTTCCCGCAATCTTCCAGCCCTTTTCTTCACCCACGTACATATGGGGAGCCCACAGGGAAACAACGTCGCCAATGCCGGTGCTGAACGCACCCAGAGCTTGCGCCTGATCCATATTCTTGATGGTCACGTCGCTGTCCTTGAGGCCCAACACGCGCAGCCAGTGGCTGAGAGCAAAGTGCGAAGAAGATACCGTGGTGGCAAGAATGGTTTTACCGCGGACATCATCAGGGTGGCCGTAAACTTCAGGGTATTTCGGGTTATAGCCCTTGGTTTTGAGTATGGGGCTGTCGGGCCGCACCATGACGGCATTGGTGGTTGATTCGTCATTGCCGATGCCAATGACATAGGTGTTGTACCGCAGGTTGCCCATCATGGCCGGTACCGCGCCTGTGCCGCAAAGCACCCACTCACCCGCGGGCAAGGCATTGAGTTGGGCCATGCCGGAGTCAAAATACAGAAGGTCAAGGTCAATGCCTTCTTCCTTGTCCCAGCCTTTTTCATGCGCGTACCAGACAAGAAATGTTTCGTGCTCATCCATCCAGGCTGAACGTAGTTTGACCGGATTTTGCGCCATGCAGAGGGTGACGCCCAACAACATAACCGCAGTCAGAACGGCAGCCAGAAGAAAAAACTTTTTCATAAAAACCTCCAGGCGTGTAAGAAAGGTACGGTTTCTCGGATGACAGAACTCTGAACCGTTAGGGTTGTCTGTTTTGAATGACCCCTTCGAGGCTTGCCCTCCCCAGCCGCTGCTGCATGAGTTCAGTCAGGCGGCCTATGGTTCTGTGTTTGTAAATGCCGTACTGGCACCAGCAGGCGGCCAGCAGCGGCCCCAGCAACAACAGCCTGTGCCCGCCGGAAAAATACACCGCCAGAGCCAGCAGGCAGCACGCAATCGTGCCAAGGCGGTACCGCGCTCTGATGGCGTACATTTCCTTCAGTTTAGCTTCCAGATCACCAGCAGACAGAGGTTCATCGGCTTGCCCGCCCCTACACTCCGCCTTGCGCTCTGTTGCCCGTGAAAGCAGCGCCTTGCACAGATGCCATATGGCGATGGCTGCGGCAGTAAGCATGAGCGCGTGTGATGTTGCTGTATCCATAATCCCCCCACAATGTGCGCCCCGCCGGAATCCCGGAGAGGTTCATGAACGTATTGTCCGCGCAGAATTGCCGCGCGGTGCCCGACGGGTTTTCCGGTCTACAGAACCAGCTCCGTACGGTCAGTGATGACCTCGCGCATATGAAGAAGCTCCATATCCGTGTGCTCTCGGGGTCTGGGCATATCCACCACAAATTCTTCCTTGATGGTTCCCGGCAGCTTGCCTTCCATAAGGATGATGCGGTCCCCCAGAAAAAGAGCTTCATCAATGTTGTTGGTCACGAAAATGATGGTGCGTCTTTCCTTTTCCCATATGCGCGTTATTTCCTGCTGCATGAACATACGGGTCTGGGCATCCAGCTGGCCGAAAGGTTCGTCCAGCAACATGACCTGTGGACTGTTGGCGTAAGCGCGCGCAATGCCCACCCGTTGCTTCATGCCCCCTGAGAGCTGATGCGGGTAGTGGTTTTCAAAACCTGTAAGGCCAACCATGTTAATATAGTGTGTGGCTATTTCACGCCGTTCCGCCTTGGGCACCTTGCGCAGTTTGAGGCCCATTTCCACATTGCCGAACACGGTTTCCCAGGCAAAAAGCATATAGCCCTGAAAAACCAGGCCTCTGTCTGGTCCCGGCCCCACAATGGGACCGTCGGGCATGGTCACAAACCCCTTGTCCGGCACTTCAAGCCCGGCAATGATGCGCAAAAGCGTCGATTTGCCGCACTGGCCAGGGCCAAGAATGACCAGAAACTCGTTTTCATGCACGGCCAGGTTCACGTCCTTTATGACAGGCACCTCAACCTTGCCCTTCTGAATGAAGGTCTTGCTGATATCGTTGCATTCGATCTTGATGAGTTTTTCCATGCCATATCCCTCAATTTCGCTGCCAACAGGCATCACAGGTTATCAATGCTGCGCTGCCAGGGGCAGAACTTGCGTTCCATCAGGGTCAGAACCTGGGAGGTGCACCATGCCGAAGCGGCAATCAGAACCATGCCGCTCAACACCAGGGCAGGCTGGTGCGTATCCATGCCACGCTTGATGAGAAAACCAATGCCGTCACGGGCGTTCATAAGTTCCGCCGCCAGCACGCACGTCCAGGCGATACTCATAGATATCTGCAATCCGGCAAACACTGAGGGAAACGATGCGGGAAAGGACACCTGAAAAATCTCGTCCTTCCTGTTGCCGCCCAGTACGCGAACCACATCGTAAAGCTCGGGCTCAACCAGGCGGATGCCGTTGTAGGAATTGAGCAGACAGGGCACGAAAGTGCCGAGGATAATAATGAAAACCTTGGCAAACTCGCCCACGCCGAACCACAAAATTGCCAGTGACACCCAGGCTATGGGCGGCATGGGCTTAAGCAGGTCAAACAGGGGTTTGACAATGGCGTTAACATACTTGTTCAGGGCCATGAACAGCCCCAGAGGCACGGCCACAACAGCGGCCAGGCTGAAGCCCAGAAGCACGCGCAGCGTGCTGGCCCATATGTGTCCCCACAAATTGGTGCCGCCAAATTTCATAGTTGTCAGCATCTTGATCTGCATGACCACTTCCCAGGGCCGGGCAAGCGAATCGTCAAAAACCTTTGCGGCCGCCACGCGGTCCCAGATGATGAAGAAGGCCAGCAGGGATACACCATATAAAAAATAGATATTGGTAAGAATGAGCATGGCGCTCAGTGGCCGCGATTCCTTGATTTCGCCCACGGTTTCATTGGCAATATGCGAGCTCATGTCTACCTCCTGATGCCAGCCAGCAGCGTCTTTTCGATATAGTCGATGATGACGCCGATGAAGGCGCCGGACAGGCCCACGCAAATCATGCCGAGCAGCACGATGTCGGGACGGATAAGGCGTCCGCCCATTGTGATGAGGTAGCCAAGGCCCGAGTCAGCGGCCAAAAGTTCCGCGCCCACAAGGTTTGTCCAGCAGTACGCCAGGGCAATCTGCAACGCGCCGAACACCATAGGCAGGGCCGAAGGAATGCACAGGCCCTTGAATATTTGCCAGTCATTGGCCCCGTAGGTGCGCGCCATCTGGATCAGGGCGGGATTGGTCATGCGCACGCCCACGTAGGAGTTGATGACGCAAGGCACTATGCCCGCAATCCAGATGATGAACACCTTGCCTGTGAGGTCGATGCCAAACCAAAAAACGGTCAGAGGAATCCACGCAATGGGGGGAATGGGCCGTATCAGCTCAAATATGGGCCGCACAAGGCCTTCCACAATCTTGAACCAGCCCATTGCCAAACCCAGAGGTATGCCCACCAGCAAAGAAAGGGTATACCCCGTAAAGGCCTCTTTGATACTCGTCCATATATGCGTGGCAAGCACCGCGCCGTCAGGCATGGGATCGTGCAATTTGTCCAGAAAAGCCTGAAACACCTGCGTGGGCGAGGCCAGCAATTCATTAGGAATAATCCCGTACGTAACCAGAGCCTGCCAACCGAGGAAAAACGAAACCAGACTCAGAACGGGCAATATGGTAAGTAGCAGAGGTTGCCTTACTTTTACTTCTTGATAAGCCATGCGGTAGTCTCCTTCGATGGTTCCGAAGCCTTGATGGCTACCACCAGCGGATCAGTTCGGTCACCTGCTTGCGCAGCTCTACAAAGCGCGGATCCGTCAGCTTGCGCGGTCGCTCAATATCCACATGTATTTCAGCCTTTATGGTCGTGGGCTTATTGGAGAGCACAAGAATACGGTCAGCCACATAAACGGCCTCTTCGATATTGTGCGTGACAAAAAGGATGGTGCTGTGGAGCGTGCGCCACAGATTGACCAGTTCGTCTTCAAGGTAGTAGCGCAGTTTGACGTCAAGCTGTCCGTACGGCTCGTCCATAAGCAAGAGGTCCGGCTGGACGGCAAAGGCTCGGGACACGGCGATACGCTGTATCATGCTGGCAGAAACCTGATTGGGGTACAGGTTCGCACAGCTTGAAAGCCCCACCAGCTCCATAATGGCGTTGCTACGCTTCATGCGCTCGCTGTGCGGTACCCCCTTGATCTCCATGCCGTAAGCCACGTTTTCCCGCACGGTGCGCCAGGGCAGACAGGTCGGTTCCTGAAAGACGTAGGAAATATTGTGCGTGCGCGGGTTGGCTTCTTCTCCGTCAATAAGGATATTGCCTTCAGTGGCGGGCATGAGCTTTGAAAGCATGTTGAGAAAGGTGGTCTTGCCGCACCCGGTAGGCCCGACAATGGCGATCATCTCTCCCTTGGCCACACTGAAGTTGATCCTGTCGAGAACCGTCAGGCTGCCGAACCGCTTTGTCAGGTTGCGGACCTGAATTTTCTGTGGAGTTTTTACTGACACTAACGAACTCCTTTGAATTGAAAGTACGCGGCTGCCCGCCTGGCCTTAAAACGCGCCTGCTCTGCGGCTCATCTGTTCAATCTGATGTTCGAAACTCAAAACCTGCCTTTGGCTGAAACTTGGTGCACCGCATCAGTGGGCCGTCTTCTTTGACCATTCGGGCGTAACGCGCGACAGTTGCCTCCGTGACCGAAAGGGCGCGCCCGGTTTTACCCGGACGCGCCCTTTTTCGCTTTATTTGAAGTTCGCCTTGTCGAGATGCTCGTACTTAGGCAGGAACCTGGTCGGTAAGGCCAGCGCATCCTTGCGGAAAGGCGGCGCAAGCCGTGTGCCGTCAGTCATGACTTCGATAACTGCGGGACGTCTGTTCTTTTTGGCCGCTTCAAGAGCCTCGGCCAGATCCTTCTGCGTGTTGACCGTGTACCCGTCCGCCCCCATAGCTTCGGCAATCTTTGCGTAGGACTTGGACCAGATGTCCGCGCCCACAAAGCGGTTGTTGTAGAAGTCCACCTGGTTCTTCTTTTCAGCGCACCATGCCCCGTTGTTATATACCGTGGCGATGACGGGCAGGTTGTACTGGCAGGCGGTGGGCACTTCAAAAAGGCTCATGCCCCACGCGCCGTCGCCAACAATGGCTACCGTCAGATCTTCGGGGCAGGCCAGCTGAGCGCCCAGAGCCGCCTGATAGGCAAAACCCGTGTTGCCGAAGGTCAGTGTGGCCACATGGCGCTTGGGATTTTTGAAGCGCAGGTAACTGTTGGCAGTGGAAGACGTATTGCCGATGTCTGTGGTGGCAATGGCGTCGTTGTCTGTAATGAACTTGCCCACCACTTCCAGTGCCTTGCGCGGATGCATGCGCCCGGGCTCCACGGGTTCGTCGGCGATAAGGGCTATCTCCTGATACCAGCCATTCAGCTCTTCCTTCACCATATTGTGCACATGGGTCAGGTCCGTCTTGGCGGGCACGGCCTGACGCATCCGCGCGAACAGTTCCTCGGCGGCATCCTTGGCGTCGGCGCACAGCCCCACGGCCACGGGATGCGTTTTGGCGATGTGGCGGGGGTTGATGTCGATCTGCACAATCTTGGCGGTCTTGGGGAAGTAATTGATGTCGTACTGCGGCAGGGTGCCAAAGTAGGACAGTCTGGTGCCCACGGCCAAGATGACGTCAGCCTTCTGCAAAATGCGCATAGCTGCCTTGGAGCCCATATAGCCTATGGGACCCGTCCACAGCGGATGATCGCAGGGGAAGGCGTCATTGTGCAGATAGGTGGTCGCCACGGGCGCGCCCAGATACTCGGCCATAGCTTTGATGGTTTCAATGCAACCGGAATCCACCACACCACGGCCGGAGATGATTACGGGGTTCTTGGCGTTTTTCAACACTTCCACGGCAGCGGCGAAATGCTCGGGATTGCCGATGCCGCCGGGGGCCACCCGGTACTGTGAGGGATGCAGGATGTCTTCTTCAAGCTCGCCGTAAAAATAGTCACGGGGAATGTCCACAAGAACAGGGCCGCGCTCGGCATAGGCAATGCGGAAGGCCGTGCGCACGATGTCAGCGGCGCGCTTGGGATGCGGCACGCGCAACGAGGCCTTGGTAATGGGCTTGAACAGATTCCACGTGTCACATTCCTGAAAGCCGTCCCAACCCACGGAAATGCTGCCCGCGCTGGGTGAAAGAACCACCATGGGCGAATGCGCCATATTGGCCGTGGCAACAGCCGTCACGTAGTTTGTGATGCCGGGGCCGTTCTGCCCGATAACTACGCCAGCCCTCCCGGTAAGGCGGCTGTAGGCGTCTTCCATATGTCCGGCGGTCTGCTCATGCCGCACCGAAATAAAATCAATCCCGGCTGCGGGGAACAGGTCCAGCATGTCCATAAACGCGGAGCCGAGAATACCGCTGACATGATTTACTCCTTCCTGAACCAGAACTTCTGTCATGGCCTCACTGGGCGTCATTTTGGGCATTTTATCCTCCAATACAAGTGCATGATAGGTGTTCGTTGCCGCTGCCGTACAATTTTTGTGCTCACACATGGCCCACCGCTTGCAATACCAGTTACCGTATCCAGTCGCGCCAACAGGGGCCAGCCCGTTTGCAGTTGAAGCTTGTACCTGAGTATTACAAGAAGCGTTCCAGATGGTTAAGCAAGTTAACACATCTTAAACATTAACATTCTTGACTTGTACTATGTATGGTGCTAATGCAATACTGCCTTATAAAGTATATTTTTCCCAAGTGCCGATGCAGCATTGAATTGGCTGTCTTTGAAATTAAAAGGAATGCCATATGGACAAATCTATATTCGGCCTAATGGACCTCCTTAACCTCATGCCTGCCAATACATGCGCCGTGATCTGCCAGGGCGAAGAATGGACTGTAGAGGCATGTAACCACTCCTTCCGCCTTCTTGCACAACGATTCAGCAGTTCGCCAGGCTCTTCCATAAAGGACACTGCGCCACAGCTCGGCCGTACCCGGTCATTTCTGGACCTGCTGCGGCAAAATGGCGGCGATGCGCTGGTGAACAGGGTGCGTGAAAGCAGCCCGGACACGCGCATGGGAATTCTGCTGGCCTCTGGCAGCTGGACCCTTGGCTGGAAATGGCTGGGCAACGGGCATTCGCAGCATGGCCCCGGCAGACGGAGATTCGTTTTACTGCATGAAGTTCAGGCCGCTGAAGAAGAGGCGCACCTGCACCTTATCAGCCAGGAGCTGTATGCCATCACGGATTCAATGCACGACGGGCTGTGGATCATCGACGGCAATGGCACAACCCTGCACGTCAACAAGGCCCTGAAACGCATCGCCAATATTGAACCCGAAGAAATGATTGGAAAGTCCGTTTCCGTCCCCCTGCTTGAAGGCAAATTTTCCGCCGCTGTAACCCTTGAGGCTCTGGAACAGAAGCGAATCATCACGCGGTTTGATGACTATCCCAACGGAACCCGCTGCCTTAATACCAGCACCCCCATCTTTGACAAAAAGGGCGACATATGGCGGGTTGTGGCCTGCATTCGGGACATCACCGAGCTTGAAAGCCTGCAAAAACGCCTGGCTGACGCCGAGCGCACCGCTTTTTTACGGCAGGAAGAGGCGGTTGCCCTGCCCCAGAACAGTGAGAAAAAACTTATAGCCACCAGCAAGCTCATGCGCCGCTGCATGGTTGAACTGGAAAAAGCCGCCAGAGCGCCTTCAGGCATTCTGATTCTTGGCGAAACCGGCACGGGAAAAACCTACGCGGCCTCCTATATTCATCAGAAAAGCCCCCGCTCCAACGGCCCTTTCATTTCCGTCAACTGCGCCGCCATTCCCTCAACCCTGATCGAGTCAGAATTGTTCGGCTATGAAAAAGGGGCCTTTACCGGAGCCAACAGAACCGGAAAAAAGGGCTATTTTGAACTGGCTGACAAAGGCACCCTGCTGCTGGACGAAATCGGCGAGCTGCCCCTGAGCATGCAGGCGAAAATCCTGCATGTGCTGGACGGCCAAGGATTTCGCAAAATAGGCGGCGAAAAGGAACTTCGGGTGGATGTGCGCATCATCGCAGCCACCAACAGACCTCTGGAACAGCTCGTCAGCAGCGGCAGATTCAGAGCCGACCTATACTACCGCCTGCGCGTGCTGAGCATCTGCATGCCCCCGCTGCGGGAACATCCCGAAGACATACCTGCCCTTATGATGTTTTTTCTGGACAAGGCCTGCACCCGCTACAACACCATGAAGACATTCTCGCCGCGAGTCATAGACTGCTTTGGCAAGCATTCGTGGCCGGGCAATGTACGCGAACTGCGCGCGGCGGTGGAGTTTCTTGCGGCCATGACCGAGGGCAGCGTTATTTCCATGCGCGACCTGCCCTCCTACCTGCTTGGCGATGTGCTGAAAAAAGAAGAGGACGAATCTTTGCCGGATTTGCCGGAAGAAGCGCTTTCCTTCAAAGAAGCCATTGAAAATCTGGAGCGCACCCTCATCAGCGAAGCTTTGGCAGACACCGGCAGCACCTACAAAGCAGCAGCGAGGCTGGGGATTAGCCAGTCCACGGTGGTACGCAAGGCCAAGCAGCTTCAGATTCCCGTTACGGAAAAGAAAAAAAGCGAATAGAACGGGCGTTTTTCGCACCCTGCGCGGCCGGGATTTACATTGCCGGGTATATAGCCTGCAGCCCAATGCAAAAATGGCTCAGGAATACAAAAAAGGACCGCCTGCGGAAGGTTTCAACAGGCGGCCCCTTTGGGCGTTCAGCTTACGCTGGTGCAGTAATTGGCCTCCGGCTGCAGCATGCGCTTTTGTGCAGAAACGGGGCACACGAAGCCCTTCCGCATAAAATGTGCTTGCGTTTGCAGCCTTAACCCGGGCCGCGGCGCCGCAGGAATGGCCACGCAGCCGGAAGCCAAAACCCAGGAATCTCGTAATCTCGAACAGTTTAATGGTTCAGCACCCGCAACGCAGGCCCGTTTTGCTTACCCGGGTGTGCGTTTTTTTGAAATCCGCGCCGGGCTGCAAGGTATTTTCAACGCCAGGCCCCCTGGCTTTATACCTGCGGCGCTTAGCCCAGAACTTCCGTTATGGATTCGCGTAGCGCCTTGAGAATGGTGTCGATCTGTTCCTTGGTAACGCTGTAGGCCGGAGCCAGATTGATTACGTTGTTTCGTCCGACAAAGCTGCGGTTTGTTCTGCCCACAAGCACGCCGCGTTTGGCCGTGGCTCCGCAGATAGCAATAATTTTTTCTTCTTCCAGAGGCTTCTTTGAGGCCTTGTCGACAACGAATTCAACACCCTGCAAGAGGCCCTTGCCCCGCACATCACCCACATTGCTGTGGGTAAGGAATTCCTGCAGCCCCTGCTGCATGTATTCTCCCATAGCCACAACGTTCTCCAGCAGGCCTTCTTCTTCAATAATCTTAATGTTTTCAAGGGCAGCAGCCGGAGCGGCAAGGCAACCGCCAAAGGTGCTGATATCGCGGAAGTAGGAAAGCTTGTCTGTAGTATCCTGCAGGGCCGTAAAGACTTCTTCTGTGGTCACTGTGCAGGAAATGGGCATGTAAGCGCTGGCAACGCCCTTGGCCATAGTTACAATGTCGGGCTTGACGTTGAACTGCTGATAACCGAACCACTTGCCCGTTCTGCCGAGGCCGCAAACCACTTCGTCAATGATGAGAAGCAAACCGTATTTCTTGCATATTTCAGAAATGGTTTCAAAATAGCCGTCCGGTGGCACGATAATGCCGCCGCCAGCCGTGATGGGTTCCAGAATAACCGCGCCCACTGTATCGGGATCTTCTTTTTGCACCACGGCTTCCAGCTCGCGGGCAAATTTTTCGCCGAGGTTCTGCGTGCCTTCAGGGTAGGGCGAACGGTAGGCCAGACAAGCAGGAAATTCCACAAAGCCGGGCGTAAAGGGGCCATACTGCATGCGGCGTTCTTCCTGACCGCAGGCGCTCAGGGTGCTGATAGTGGTGCCGTGGTAGTCACGGTCACGGTAAATGATTTTATATTTCTTGCCGCCGTGCTTGAGATGAGAAATCTGGCGCACCATCTTGAAGGCTTTTTCGTTAGCCTCGGAGCCGCTGCTTGAAATATACACGCGCGAAAAGCCCGGCATGTGTGAAAGCAGTTTTTCAGAAAAATCAATAGCCGGCTGGGAACCGCAGCTGGCCGCATAGAAAGGCAGCTTTTTCATCTGACTAGCGACAACGTCGGCGATCCTGTCACGTCCGTAGCCCACATTGACGCACCACACCCCGCCGGAAGTCGCGTCCAGATATTCCTTTCCGTTAATGTCCTTGATGTACAGCCCCTTGCCCTCGGCAACGATCATAGGCGCATTGCCCTGATGCAGCGTAAGGTGGTGCCATACATTGCTTACATCGCCACTGACATATTCATTTGGACTCTTTGCAGACATGAATGCTCTCTCCTTAAAAATTTTGAGCTGGCGGCAATGAGACAACCCTGAAACAACTCAGCTGAACAAAATCTTTGATCCTGTCAGAACGATCTTTATTTCTCGCATGTTCTGCCTGGTCCACGGGAGGGGCTTCATACGCTCATGGCTGCCCTGCTGGCGCTGCGCTGCCCGCCCTTCCATTGGTACCTTTGCCCTGACAGGCTCTCGTCTCTGATAAGGCAATAAACATGCCACGCATTCAATCATTTGAATTAAATATATATTATTACAAAGCCTCCATAAGGTGATGCAATAAAGACTTGGTCTGTTCACAGAGCCCCTTTCGCCCCTCATAAAAGTCGCCTGCCGCTCTGGAGCATTTCATCGGTACGGTCCTCAAGGAGGTGTGCGTAAAAATAGCCGCGAAGTTTACGCTGGCGGGCATTGAACTCAGCAGGGTGGCAGAAGATTAGCTTTGAAATACTTCACTTTTCAAAGGATTCTATCGAAAATGTACCTTCCGGCTGTATCCACGGCATATTACTGCGTGCTGCACTGATACTTGCGCTATTCAGCCCTCAATGCTGAAAATTTTCCTCAAGACAGTGCGACGGCCATCATTGTTATGAGGCCAGGTTGCTGCATCTCGAATGTGCGTAATGACAGCAACTACGAAAAACCGGATGCCGCTTCCATATTGGAAAGACCGACACCCGGTTCAGCGCACGGCACAAACGGCCTGCGCAAAGTACGTGTTCGTCAGCTTTCACCAAGCGCAAAGCTCACCAGACGGTCCACGGTCTTGGCCGCGTCGCCCGTCATGAGGATCACGCCGTCACGTTCGTACAGCGGGTTGGGCACGCCGGCATAACCGGGCTTGTCGTCGTAGTTGCAGATAATGATGTTCTTGCACTCGTCGGCCTTGAGGATGGGCATGCCGTAGATGGGCGTGCCCTCCGCGCTGTTGGCCGCAGGGTTCACAACGTCGTTG
>NZ_JASGDK010000189.1:0-7456 GCF_047607245.1 Desulfovibrio sp. | reverse complement strand
CTGTATCATGTGCGTGCTGGTGATATTGACCACCGCCGGAGTTACCGACTGAACAGCACGAACCACAGGTGTTATGCGCGGGCTGCCTTCTTGCGGGGCCGCGCCTGCGGGCGGCGGAGCAAGGGCTATCAGGCCGCTGGAAAGAAATGTCAGCAGCGTCCAGTAAAGAGCCCACGCAACGGTGCGTTTGATACAGCAAAAATGCCTTTGCCCGCACATTGAGCGGACCCTGTGGGGGACTTGAGCGTATATGGTTGCGAGCGCTTGCGTCATTGGAGAATTTCCTCGGTTTTCTTCTGCCCGTCATAATAAGCACGTTCAGGCAATCGTAAAGGGCTGTCCGGCATATTCCTGCCGTTGGCAACAGGCACCCTTGCGCACGGCGTGGGGAAAGGCTAGAAAAAAAATCATGAACGACAATACTTCGCGAGTTCTCTCGTCAGCATCGGCACTTGAACGTATTTTTCCCGACCTGCGTATCGAACCTCTGCGCCAGCAGGACATGGACGCGGCTCAGGCCCATCTTGACAATCTTACCAAGCCCAAGGGCAGTCTGGGCAGACTTGAAGATCTGGCCCGCAGACTTTACGCCATGCGCGAAGGGCAGTTGCCCCTGCGGGTAAGCCCGGCGCTCATGCTGACCGTTGCGGGCGACCACGGCGTGGCGGCTCAGGGGGTTTCTCCCTTTCCGCAAGCTGTGACGCGCCAGATGGTGCAGAATTTTTTTGAAGGCGGCGCGGCCATCAACGTGTTGTGCCGCAGTACGGGCATGGATTTGCGCGTGGTGGACGCTGGCTGCGCTGGCGGCCCCTTTGCTGCGCATCCTATTTTGCTGGAATGCCGCCTTGGTGACGGCACGGCAGACATGACCTTTGGCCCGGCTATGAGCGTGGACACCTGCCTTGAAGGTTTGCGCGCCGGGGTAAAGCTGGCGCACGACGCTGCGGATAAAGGCTACCAGTGTCTTGGCGTGGGAGAAATGGGCATTGCCAACTCCACAGCGGGTACGGCCCTTTACTGCGCGCTGCTGGATCTTGACCCGGATGTGATGACCGGGCCGGGGGCCGGATCTGATCCGGTCATGGTGCGGCACAAGGCCCAGATCGTGGGGCGCGCGCTGGCAGCCAATAAAGACGCTGTGAGCGGCGGCGATGCCGTGGAAATTCTGGCGGCCCTTGGCGGTCACGAAATCGCAGTCATGAGCGGCATCATGCTGGGCGCGGCCTCGCGGCGTTTGCCCGTGCTGGTGGACGGTTTTATTTGCAGTGCGGCCTATGTGGCGGCTTTGCGCATATGCCCGGTTTTGGCTGATTATGCAATTTTGTCTCACGCTTCTGCAGAACTGGGCCACGGCCGTGCCCTTGCCCGTCTGCAACAGGCGACCCCCGAGCAGCGGCCCCTGCTGCATCTGGACATGCGGCTGGGCGAAGGCACAGGCGGGGCTGTAGCCTATGCCCTGTTGCGCTGCGCCGCCGACATTTATAATGACATGGCTACCTTTGGTGCTGCTGGGGTGGCGGAACAGACATGCTGACCGTGTCCGACAGCGTTAACGCGCCTGAGCGTCCTGCAAGTGAAAGAGCAGAGGGCCGCCATGCGGCCCCTTTGCTCGAACTGCGGGATGTATCGCGGCGGTTTGCTGTCAAACGCGGGCTTTTTTCAGAACAGCGTTCTCTTACAGCTGTAGACGCCGTAAGCCTTCGTCTTTTTTCCGGCGAAAGCCTTGGTCTTGTTGGTGAATCAGGCTGTGGCAAGTCAACCTTGGGGCGTTTGGCCAGCGGCCTGCTTGCTCCGTCCGAAGGGCAGGTTCTGCTTGATGGCAAAAATCTGCCCCCTGCCGGGGCAAACAGCTGGGCCGCCGGGCAGATTCAGATGGTTTTTCAGGACCCTTTTTCTTCTCTCAACCCGCGCCTTTCTGTGCGGGCCTCTATTACCGAACCTTTGGCCGCTCGCAACTTGCCGCGCGCCGAACGGCACAAACTGGCTGAAGAAATGCTTGCCACTGTTGGGCTTGAGGGTATGGGAGGGCGGTATCCCCACGAGTTTTCCGGCGGCCAGCGCCAGCGTATTGCCGTGGCCCGCGCCCTTATAACCCGGCCAAAAATTGTTGTTTGCGACGAACCTGTATCCGCGCTGGACGCTTCTGTTCAGGCGCAGATTCTCAATCTTCTGCGTGATGTGCAGGAGCATTTTGGTCCGGCCTACCTTTTTATTTCGCATGATCTTGCGGTAGTGGGTTTTTTGTGCAGGCACATTGTGGTCATGTACCTTGGGCAGGTCGTGGAGGAGGCTCCCTCAGAGCACCTTTTCGCCGGGGCTGCCCATCCCTATACGCAGGCGCTCATGGCAGCCATGCCCACAGGCGAGGGGGGCGGGCATCTTGCCGCGCCGCTGGAAGGCGAACTGCCAAGCCCTCTGGACCCGCCGAACGGCTGCCGCTTCCATCCCCGGTGCCCCAAGGCTCAGGATGTCTGCCGCCGCGAGGCCCCGGTATGGAAAGAACTTGCCCCGAACTGGCGTGTTCGCTGCTGGCTGGCCTGATAAACGCCCAGGCAGTACAAGTACGGAATACGCGTGCAGGTTATGATTTGCCAATAAACTCGCAGGATTGACCGAATTTTTACAGACAGGCTGCCTGAAACGCGGCCTGTTTTTTTATGCGTATCATCGGATGCGGAGGCTTTTCATCTGCATTGAGATTTTTACTTATGCCACAAAATTACAATTTTGCGCACGGGAGAATTCGATACTGGGAGAACCGGGTAGCCTATGCGGGCAGAGCATCTGTGAGAATATATGCCCTCAAAGTTCAAGGCACGCTGTTTATGGCGTTTGCGGTGCAAATGAATTGCAGAGTTGTCTTTAGCCGTAGTTTTTTTCATCACAATGGACGAGGTTGCGTTGCGCCTCCACGGTGAGCGTTTGTTCAAGCCGTAGCCAGAGCATCTTCAATGTAAGATGTTCTATAGCCAAAGCTAGCCGGGACAGAGCCGGTTACGAATGAAATGAGTCAGTTGTTCTGCAGGGGCTTGCGTGTAAATTCGTGCTATGAAATGAGCATAGGGGAGCTTTACTCGCCGTAACGAGGCTATTTCACGTGCAAAATGCTCTAGTTGCCGGGCAAGGCGCAACCGTCTGGCCCGCAAAGTGTCGCGAAATCCTTTTGTTGCTCGCAGTCGGTGCTGATGGTGTTGCTGTTCCAGGTCTTGTTCAGGGCACTGAGAAAAATATCCGTTGAAAGAGCGCCGGAATAATTGAGGCAGCCATTCAGTACAAAGAAAGGAATGCCACGCCCGCCGTGTTCGCGCATAGCTGCTTCATCCGCCAGAACGTCATCGCGGTACTGGTCCCCATCAAGAACATCATCAACGCTTGCAGGGGCAAGCCCAACTTCTCGCGCCAGCACGCGCAGAACGTCAGGGTCGTGAATAGCCTGCTCTTCGCACATGGCCGCGCGAAACAGCCTGCGAAAAAGAGCTTTGCTTTGCTGTGTTTTTTGCGCCAGCTTGACCAGCCGATGCCCGTCCATCGTATCGCACGACCACGAACCCGCCAGCCGATACGACAAACCTGCTTCAGCTCCCAGTTTTTCCAGCCTGTCGATTGCTGCTGCAATTTCGTCCGGCAGCAGGTCGCGTTTTTCACGCAGAACATCTGTGACAAGGGTGGGAACAGAGTCCGGCCGCAGCCTGAAGGAGCGAATTGTAATATCTACTTCTTTGCAGTGGGGAAAGGCCTGTAGTGCATCCAGAAAGTTCCGTTCACCAATGCCGCACCAGGGGCAGATGAAGTCTGTCCAGAGTTCCACGTGAATCTTGCCCGGTTTGTTCAGATTTGTGGCGGTTGTCATAAAAAATTCCTTCTGGACGCTGTGGCGGCTGGATTGATCTGCGCAAACCAGACGAGCGAATATATGTGATGTTGTGACAGATAAACTTCTTGCAGAAAATGCTATCTGTTTATTGTGAAAGTATTTATGGCAGAATTATCTATGTGCGTGCATGTTTGTGTGTCAGTTGTCGTTTTATGTCAAGATTATGTTGGTGTATAAATGGTGTGAAGTATTTCTCGTGTTGATTATGCTGCATAATTTGTAAATTGATAGTGTAAAATTACATGATTCACACATCGCGAAATATGGTGTGCAGTAACAGGATATGTATCCTGTTGTGATGCGATGCTGCCAACAGGAATTTATCGCTCTGGCTGCATTAGTCAAAAAGCAACCAGCTGGATGGGCGACAAACCTTTGGTAGAGGAAAGAGAAAATGCAGGTCAGCAATTTTATCCAAGATGGAAAGCAGGTAACTATGCATTAATACACAAAGGCAGCAAGCCTGAAATTCAGATTGGGGACAGGAGGGGCAATGCCGCGCAATCTTTTTATGAGCCAGATATATGCATTTTTGACAGTATTTCTTTGGTCGTCAGCCTATGTTTTTACAAAAATTGCGCTGGAAAGCTTTTCTTTTGCCTCTTTGGCCTTGTTGCGTTGCGGGGTGGCTTCGTTGTGCCTGGGGGCCGTTCTTGTGGTCAAAAAAAGGCCTTTTCCCGGTATGGCATCCTTGCCCTGGTTTGTTGTATCCGGGGTTACGGGTTTTGCCCTGTATATACTTGTTTTTAATATGGGGTCTGCTTCGCTGAACCCCACAACAAGCTGCGTGATTATTTCAACGTCACCCATTATTACGGCGCTGTTGGCGCAGCTTTTTTTCAAGGAAAACCTTGGTCCCCTGCGGTGGATTGCGTTAGCTTTGGCGTTTTGCGGAATTCTTGTCATGACCCTCTGGGGCGGAAGTTTTTCCATATCTGACGGCACGGTCTGGATGCTGGCCGCCGCGTTTTGCATAAGCGCTTACAATATTATGCAGCGTTTGCTCGCCAAGCGCATTGAACCATTGACCATTACTGCCTACAGTTTTTTTGCAGGAACGTTGCTTCTTGCGCCCTTTATGCCCGATGCGGTTGAACAACTTGGCACCGCGCCAGCGTCGCATCTGTGGCTGGTAATTTTTCTCGGGGCGTGCCCGAGTGCCCTTGCCTATGTGCTGTGGGTAAAAGCTCTTTCCATCGCGCCAACTACGGGCAATGTGTCCAATTATATGTTTATGACGCCATTTCTGGCTCTTTTGCTGGAGTATGGCGTCACAAAGAACTTGCCTGGGTTTCCGACCTTTGCGGGAGGAGGCATTATTATGGCAAGCTTGGGTATTTTTATATGGGCAAGCCGGAGGGCGTAAATACCCGTAGGCGAAGGCTGCGCAGGGTCAGATGTCCAGCATGAAGCAGGATTGTCTGTAGGTTTGCGGGGTGACGCCAATGTTGCGGTTGAACCACCTGTTGAGATGGCTTTGATCGCAAAAACCTGCTGCAATGGCGGCATCAGCAATGGAACTGCCGGAAGTAAGAAGTTTTTTTGCTTTTCGCATGCGGCTTTGAACAAGATACTGGTGGGGCGTCAGGCCAGTTTCCTGCTTGAATTTGTGAATGAAGTGAAACCGGCTTAAAGGCAGCTCCATTTCGGTTGGTACATGCCCGGCGTTCCAGCGTTCCCACTCTTGCAGAATCTTCGGTGGCGTGATGCCGGGATTGCCCATTGTTGCGGTGGCTTCATAAATAGTATCAATGCCTGCAAGCAGCCCCGGCACGTCATCGGCGTGCAGCAGCTGCCGCTCCATAAGCAGACGGGCATGTTTCAGGCAACTGGTGACAAGGCATGATTGGCGCATTTCGCTGAAGCGGTTTTTATCAACGCAAAGGGAAACGATGTTGAACCTGTCGGTGTAGTGCGGGCTGTGAGCTTCGTGCGGGGCAACAATATAGACGCTGCCTGCGGGATAGATATTCGTGGAATTCCTTCGGATGAGCCGCACAATGCCACGGCGAACAATTGTAATTGTATAGACTGAAATATGGGTGTGCATCGGGTAGCATAATGCATTGCCAGACGTGAAGACGAATTCAAGGCCCTCCTGCCGGGCGATATGAAAGAGAAGCTCAGCCTTGTTCATTATGAAAGTATGAAGGATGGCGCAAGGCATGTAAAGAATGGCGCGCAGGGAGAGTCAGGAACTGTTTCTAAACGATTCTTTTGTCCAACTGGCTGCGTCAAAAGACCATTTTTATTCCTACTCTGTACCGTAAGAGTACATCTCTTTCGTAAAAAATGCCTCCTCCTTGCCCTTGGCACAAGATCATTTATTTAGACAATTCTTGGAGCATTATGGAAAATCGGCTTTCAGGCACGCCTGAAAGCCGATTCGAGCTCTTGTTGCAGGAAATGGACGAAACTTTATCCGCCTCTGCGCTCCATTTCTGCCCCGCGCGCGTCAGCGGCCAGAACGGCATCAACCAGAAGGCCAGTGAGTCCGGCACGGTCCAGTACATTGACTCCGGCAATGGTCAACCCGCCGGGAGAGCATACGTTGTCACGCAACTGCCCAAGGGACGAGGCGTCTTCTTCCGCCATACGTGCCGACCCGGCAAAGAGGGCCGTGACCATCTGCCTCGACTGGGCATGGGTGAAACCCAGAGTCACTCCAGACTGTACGAGGCCCTGCATCATTGCGAAAACATAGGCCGGACCCGCGCCTATGAGGGCGGAAAAGGCCGTGAACTTCTCTTCAGGAAGCTCAACGCACTGTCCAAGCTTGCCAAACATTTGTAAAAGACTCTGCTTGCAGTCGTGGGACAGCTTGGGATCTTCAAGGCACAGGGCGAAAACACCCATGCCAACCAGAGCCGGAGTATTGGGCATGCAGCGCACAACCGGGCAAAGTGCATCAGCCCATTGGGCAAGGTTGTGAAGGCTTATGCCCGCAGCTACGGACACAAGTACCTTGTCTTTATTCAGGGCAGGGCGAAGCTCCTTCACCACCTCTTGCATCTGGTACGGTTTGACGGCCAGTACGATGATGTCTGCATTTTCAGCGACTGCAAGGGGGCTTGGCATGACCTGCACCCCTGCTTCTTCAAGGGGACGCATGCGCGAGGCTGTGCGGTTGTAGCCGCACAGCGCGTAAGCGTCGGCCTGATCTCTGTTCTGTTCTGCATTGCGGGCCAGCCCAGCCAGAATGGCTCCGCCCATATTGCCACAGCCCACACAGCCTATGCGCATTGTCATAGCTTACTCCGAAATTTCCAGGCCACCGAAGAAGTAGCCAATTTCAAAGGCAGCGGTTTCCTGAGCGTCAGAACCGTGTACGGCGTTGGCTTCGAGGCTTTGGCCGTATTTGGCGCGCAGGGTGCCGGGTTCAGCCTGGGCGGGGTTGGTGGCACCCATGAGGGCACGCCAGCGCGGCACGGCGTCTTCACCGCGCAAAACCACGCAGACCACAGGGCCTGAAGACATATAATCCGTCAGGCTGTCGAAGAAAGGGCGGTCGCGGTGAACAGCGTAAAATCCCGCGGCCTGATCCTTGGACAGATGCAACCTTTTAAGGGCCACAATCTTGAG
>NZ_JASGDK010000188.1:0-18546 GCF_047607245.1 Desulfovibrio sp. | reverse complement strand
GCCCACGCCGCCAAACACCACCACCATGAAGGAATCCACAATATAGGTCTGGCCCAGGTTGGGGCCAACGTTGGAAACCTGGCTCAAGGCCACGCCAGCCATGCCAGCTACGCCGGAACCAAGGCCAAAGGTCAGCGCGTCCACGCGTGATGAGCGTATGCCCATACAGCGGGCAATGGCCCTGTTTTGCGATACTGCGCGCACCTCAAGCCCCAGCCGGGTGCGGTGCATGGCCACATGGATGAGGGCAAACACGCCAAGACAGAAAAAGATAATGTATACGCGGTTGCAGGTCAGGCTGAAATGCTGGGTTATCTGCCACACGCCGCTCATGAAATCCGGGTTTTGCACGGCCCGGTTCAGGGGCGAAAAAACACTGCGCACGGCCTGTTGCAGCACAAGGCTGATGCCGAATGTTGCCAGAAGTGTCTCCAGCGGGCGGCCATAAAGAAAGCGGATAACGGTTTTTTCAAGAAGCACGCCCATGCTGCCGCTCACCAGAAAGGCGGCGGGAACAGCCAGAATGAGGGCAAGGCCCGGCTGGCCCGGCAAGATCTGCTGCATGCCCCAGGCGGTGTAAGCCCCGAGCATGATCATCTCGCCGTGGGCCATGTTGATGACCCCCATAACGCCAAAGGTGATGGCAAGGCCAATGGCGGCCAGCACGAGAATGGATCCCAGACTCGTACCAAAAAAAAGCATTTCAAAAAATTGCGCCCACTGGGCGGAAATACGCTGGGAATACAGGGCATCGCCAGCCGCTTTGGCCACAGCCGTGTCGGATGAAGCGGCAAAGGTGCGCAGGGCGTCGAGGGCGGCGGGACTGCCGTTGCTGTTCAGGGCATTTACGGCGGCAAGCTGATCGGAGCGCACGGCGCTTGGATCAGCCGCCACGTACAGGGCAAGGGTCGCGTTGAGGTTGCCGCGCACGGCTTCGTCCTTTTCCACATTCAGCAGTTTGTGCAGGGCTTCCGCATTAAGGGGCGGAGTGGTGCTCTCCATAAGGGCCGCCGAGGCCTGACGGCGCTTGGCCGTGTCTGTGGAGGTAAGGGCCTGAGCGTTAAGGATATCCGTAATGCGCTGTCGCTGTCGGTTGCTTGTGCCCACCTTGCGAAGACTGTCGGCAGACTGGGCTGCGCCAAGTTCGCCCCTGGCGTCAAGGGGCCGTGCCTGACCTGCATCGTCGCTCACAAAGAGCGCTCCTGCAGCGACATCGGCCAGCAGGGTGTTGCGCAGCAGCGCTTCCAGCAGTTTTTCGCGCAGTGGCGCGGCAAGGCTGCTGTCATCCTTTTCCAGTGCGGCAATGGCCGCATCCCTGTCCGCTACTTTGGGACTCACGAGAGTTTTGAGCAGATCGGCTGGAAGAATGGATGGCGAAGTTTGCACCGGGGACGCAGAAGACGTCGAAACCGCGTCCCCGACCTTTCCGTCCGGTTCCGGCCCGGACGCCAGCACTGCGGGAGGCAGACTGAACATTATGAGACAGCAGAGCAAGAGCGCCGTGCGCATGGGAATATCCTTTAGTCTAGAGCATATTAACTTTGAGATATGAAGCATTTCAGAGCTTTCATTCAGCCGAAAAATACGATTTTCGGCTGAATTCACGTCACGTTGTGACGCGCTGCACTTTTGTGCAGCGTTGAGCATTTACATTTTTTCAAAGGTAAAATGCTCTAGTCTGTCGGGACAGCGCAGCACTGACCTCGACCGACGTGCCGTGGGGACGATCGCGGGGGCCACTGAGACCCCCGCTGCAGGTTTCAGACAGTTATTTTATCTATTTTGAAGCGCCGCCGCATTTCTTGGTCTTGGTATTGTAGTTGCCGCAGTTGATGGGGTCGGTCCAGTCGCCGATCAGATCCTTGGATTCGGGCAGATAGTGCGACCACGCTTCGCCGGGAACTACAGAAGGAGTTTCCCATACCACCTGAAACTGGCCGTCGGCCTGAATTTCGCCAATCAGCACGGGCTTGGTGATGTGGTGGTTGGGCAGAACCTTGGCCACGCCGCCGGTGAGGTTGGGGGTCTCAAGGTCCACAATGGCCTTCAGAACCTTGTCCACATCGGTGCTCTGGGCTTTTTCAACAGCCTTCACCCACAGGTTGAAGCCGATATAATGGGCTTCCATGGGGTCGTTGGTCACGCGCTTGGGGTTCTTGGTGAAGTCGTGCCACTTCTTGATGAAGGCCTTGTTGGCGGGATTATCCACGCTCATGAAGTAGTTCCAGGCGGCCAGGTGGCCCACCAAAGGCTTGGTGTCTATGCCGGAGAGTTCCTCTTCACCCACGGAGAAAGCCATGACGGGAATGTCGGCGGCAGTGATACCCTGGTTGGCGAGTTCCTTGTAGAAAGGCACGTTGGCGTCGCCGTTGAGGGTGGAAACCACGGCGGTCTTTTTGCCCGCATTGCCAAATTTTTTGATTTCAGCAACGATGGATTGCCAGTCGGAATGGCCGAAGGGCGTGTAGTTAATGAGGATATCTTCCTTTTTCACACCCTTGGAGATCAGGTAAGCTTCAATGATCTTGTTGGCGGTGCGGGGGAACACGTAATCCGTACCGGCCAGCACCCAGCGCTTAACGCCCAGGTCGTTCATCAGATAGTCCACAGCGGGGATGGCCTGCTGATTCGGGGCTGCGCCAGTGTAGATGACGTTACGCGAAGACTCTTCGCCTTCGTACTGCACGGGGTAGAACAGGAGGCCGTTGAGTTCTTCAAACACGGGCAACACGGATTTGCGCGAAACCGAGGTCCAACAGCCGAAAACAGCGGCGACTTTGTCCTTGCTCAGCAGTTCACGGGCTTTTTCTGCAAACAGGGGCCAGTTGGAAGCCGGATCGACCACCACGGGTTCCAGCTTTTTACCCAGCAGGCCGCCTTTTTTGTTCTGCTCTTCAATGAGCATGAGCATAACATCTTTCAGCGTTGTCTCGCTGATGGCCATTGTACCGGAGAGCGAATGCAGAATGCCGACTTTGATGGTGTCTTCCGCAGCCTTTGCGTTCAGTGTACTGCACAGGGTGACGAGCATGAGAGCCAACGCCGTCAACGTTTTCTTGAACATATGGAGCCTCCTTGGAACTGTCTGTATGGCTGTACGTGACGCGACGCACCCCCATGGTTGCCGCGCTGCTTGCTACAGCACACAGTTTAGCAAGAGGCGTTCCAAAGATGTTTTTTATATAATATATTGTAATAATTATATAATTTTTCACTGAGAGTATGATTCATAAGACATTTTTGTAAAATCAGCTGGATGTTAAAACAATTTTGTATATGTTTTAGGGCGGTGATGCCTGACGTTACCCATTGCGAAGAATGACCGTGTAAAAAGAGGATGATTACCTTACGACATGGGGTGTCCTGATGGAATCGCACGCGACTTTGCTCGACAAAATAAAGACTGGTTTAGACAAACAGGCTTTCTTGACGCTTACCGGCTCTGATCCAGTGGGCCCTACGTCATAAACTCTTCGACGTTTTCAAGAGTTATTAGCGGTGGCAAGATTTCTTCTGCCCACAGTACAACGGTCCATGCCAAGTTACGGATGAATTGTGTACGCGGCTTGGCTCCCTTGGATTTGCTGAAATGTGGGCAATCCGGCGAGGCGTAGAGTATTGCGACGCGCTGCCCTCCGGTAGCTTCAAGCGAAAGCACGCGGGTACCCCGACGATGCCAGTCACTACACCGCCGATGAAAGTTCAAGCCTTGCTCATGAATATTACCCTTTTCAGTTACATAGCTGCAGGAGGCGGGATCACTCCCGCCCCCTGCAGCCAGTCATTTTGCGATTAGTCGTCCCCATTTTCCTTGATCACCTGTAGCACAGCAATGGCAACATGTATCCATGCAAGTGGGTTCATAAAGCCTCCTTTGTGTCAGCCGCGCGGGATGCGCCGCCGGTTGTAGGTGAAAAAGATTGAAATGATCCGTACCGGGTTCCAACGACAAAAATCCCGAGATACCATAATGCTGCACCACCTTGGAGCAGAGCGGCCTGAAGCACGCCGAATATGGCGGCACCAGATCTGGCAGATCGTTGATGACCCGGCTGGTCTGCGGCTGCAAATGAGCTATATGTTCATCACGGATACAAGGCCATAAACCTCAAAACCAAGCCCTTGCGTTATGTTCAAGGCCTGTCGTGCTGCGTGTGTGTTATCGGGTACTCCGTCTGTAATGATGAGGATGATTTTCCTTTCCTCCCTGAAAAACAACATCTTCTGCATAACCCACCACAAAGCCGCAGTCAGAGGGGTGCCACCCGATGCGTTGATGTTGAAGCAGCCCGGCACCTTTTGACCCTGCCGCATGATAGGGAATACGGAACTTGTGGAGGATATCGCGGGAAAGGCCGTGATCGCAGGATTTACGCCGTTGATATTTCAAGTGCTTTTGCCACCGCAAAGCACGCCTGCCTTGCCAGGGCGATGGGTACGCCGCACATGCTGCCGCTGACATTCAGCAGAATGTGTACAGCGGTATTGAGGCCCCGTTGCTCTGCCTCCCTACGGAAGATGCGCGGATTGCCCGTTTGCAGCCTATGGAGCGAGCCATGATGTAAGACCCCACGCCGCCCGATGCAGCACCGTTTTTGCGTCTGCGCCTGTAGAAAACCCTGGAGCCTGGTGCGAAGGGCAATGCTGGCTTGGAGCGCTTGCAGCTTTTGCGCTTCCGGCAATGCTCCAGTCTGCCGAAAGCCTTTAACAGTGACTGTAACCGTTTTGGCTGCTGATTCTGTGAGTTGGCTGGTAAGGGTTGCCGACAGGAGCTCTCCGAGGTTTTGCGGCAAATCCTGAGCTTCGGCACGTAACAGGGCTGTCAGTAGCGTCTTGGCTCCGTTGGGAAATGCAGACGGCTGCGTTTGAGATGCACAAGCAGAATAGTCAGTGTCTTCCCCTTGAGAAGCAGAATCGCTGTGGTCAGCGGCATCCCCCATACCCGTTGTTGTGCCGGATGCGTGGCCTTTGCGCCGGGTTTTGTGATCACTATTCGTGTTCTCGTCATTCTGCGCAGGGTTTGCGTCAGGTTTTGTCTGTTGCGGCGGTTCCCACTGCCGGAGGCTTTGGGCAAATTGACGGGCATAGCCCACAGCGGCAACCGTATCGGGCAATGGATGTGGACCTTGGTCAGAATGGCATCTAGTGTTTCCTTGAGGCCGGGAAAGTGTTGACGTATTGCCTCTGCCGCCGCCGTGCGATGTCTGTTGACCTCTTCCACATCCCAGGCCCTCACCGCAACAGCACATAATCCAAAACAACAAGGGCCGGGGAATCACCTCCGGTCCTTGGCTGTGCTTGCTCTACAAAGAATCGTCGTATCAACCAATTCAGGTTTTGCCGACAGCCAGGAAAAATGGCAGACAGTTTTTTTCGACGCTCCAGTCCTCAAGGCAATTGAACAGGTTGGCTGGCGTTCAATCCAATCTCGGTTATAGCCCTGCTCGTAGAGCAAGGTAGAGGCCATGCTTCTGAATTCGTGGATTGTCATGATACCTTTGGCATAGCCCATGCGGCGTAGTGCGTTCAGTCGCCCCATGTCGGAAATGAGGCGACTGGCACTGTAGAGGCTTGTAAAGAGGAAATGTTCGTTCCCGGTCAAGGTTCGGAGGCAATGCAGCAGGGCTACCACCTGGCGCGCCAAGGGCGCAGTGTGTGGGCGTTTCATTTGCATTCGTTCTGCCGGAATAATCTAAATGTCTGCGTCGAAATCAAACGCGCCCCATTCAGCCCCGCGCAATTCAATTGACCGCACGAAGACAAAAGGAATAATTTTCAGGGCAAAGCAAATGGACGGTTCGCCAGCGTATGTATCAATGGCACGGAGTAGGTGCCCCATTTTTATAGGGTCGGTGATTGTGGCATAGTGATTGGTCTGAACTGGGGTGATGGCTTCTGTAAGGCCTGCGGCCGTATCAAGCGGGTATGCCCCACAATGCGAGCGTAACGCGAAACCTGGCCGCATAGCTGCGCCAGCCTATGCGCGGTTTCAATAGCGCCGCGGGCTTCAGCCTTTTGAATAGCTGGCAGGAAATCGGCAGGTTTCAGAGATGAAAAAGGGCGACTGCCTAGGATGAGGAAAAGCTGATTTTCAAGACGTGAGAGGATTTTTTTTGGTGGCCATGCGTCCATGCCGCTTTTTTCTTGGAGACCAGTCACGGGCCACGGCTTCAAAGGTAGTGGATTGCTCCTGTTCTATAGTTGCAACAGCCGCCTTGGCTTCCTTGCGCTGGACACTGGGGTCAACACCCTGTTCAAAAAGCTTTTCCGCCTATTCTCGCCGTTCTCGCGCATTTTTCAGGCCGACAGTAGGGTAGTTGCCAAGGAATATGCGTTTCTCCTTGCCCTGAAAGCGATACGTGAGGCGCAACACTTGCCCCCGCTGGGGGCAACTTCGAGATAGAGGCCACCGCCGTCAAACAGTTTGGCAGCCTTGGTGGTGGGCTTTATTGCCCGAATTGCGGTATCTGTGAGGGGCATGGGGGCAACTCCGTCTGGGGGATAACAGAGATTTGAAAGCTGCCCCCTAAGTTGCCCCCAAATAAACGGGTGTCAATGAACACTCCCGAATTTAAACGGAAGCTAAAAAAGCAGAAAGTCCGCTTGGCTGTTGGCCTTGCGGACTTTAGCGAACTTCTTTGGAAGTCATTTTGGTGCCGAGGGCGGGACTCGGCACTTTTGCAACATTGAATTTTTAACTAGATTAAATTATTATAATTTATTTTTTGTTTGCAGAGCTTGTGACCCCGGTTGTGACCCTACACTAAATGGTACTTACGAAAAATCTAGTGGCACCAGAACCAGCACAAAAATTTGATTATTGTTCACACTTCTTTGTTCTACTTTAAGTGATGGGAGCACAGTCCTGCCATGCGCGCTCAATCGGCTCAAGCCATAACGAAAGCAGGCTCATCATGAATGATGAACCTGCTTAAATGAAATGGCATTATACGCTAAAGCTTGCTGAAAACTGTTTGCCTGACAGCCTTACAATATCCAGAATATTACAGGACTTTATTGCCGTTGTTTAAAACTCAAACTTTACCTGCAGGCTGCCAGTCACACCTTCACGTTTACCCACATAACCCTGTACACCCAAGTCGAGGGTTAACGGCACAGCCTGTGAGGGACGGAATGAAAAACCCAATTCTCCAATACCGGTATCACCCCGCAATGAGGGAGCCTTGATATCATAACCATAAGTACTTGCTTCGACTTTACCATCAAATTCATGCTCATAAGCCGCGCCCACATAGGGACTTACATATTCATTGAAGTTGCAGGTCAGTCGACTACCCAGGCGCAAACGGCTGGAATTGGCATCTTCAAACTTTACAGGATCATCGGTTGACAAGGTGACTGAAGTACCTTCCTGCCGCGTCCAGAAATATTTGCCATATATGTCGAGTGCCAGGGCTTCTGTAAGATTCCACACATAGCCGCCACCGCCGTGCAAACCATAATAAGGGGAGTAAGTATCATAGCCGCCAGCGCTTTGTCCCCATGTATCGCGCAAATCTGAGGTACTGTAATGGTTATATAAACCACCTGTGCGAGTGCTGCCCTCAAGATAAAAGTGTCCAGGGCCGAAAGGGGAAAAATCCATGCGGGCCAGCAGGCCGCCCCCCAAATAGCGCGTCTTGCCGTCGCCATCCACAGAAGCAGCGTTCGAAAAAGAACTATAGGTGTCATAAGAACCACTTCCTGCTTCAAAAAACACCCCTGCCGTCAAATGCCCAAGATTAAATTCCTGTCCCCATGCCAAGCCAGCCAAGAGTGAAAAGCTGCGCATGTCTATATGCGAACCCGTATCGTAGCGTGAATATCCAGCAGAAAGGGCACTGAAGCCGACCAGTCCGGAACAGGTATCACCGGCATTACGATTGTTACATGTAGCGTCAATGGCACCGCTGATACCTTGTCCGGCAATAAGGTTGCCGCCTTCATTCACGAGAGCTGTACCCGCAAGATAGCCTTGGCTCACCGCTTTCATACGAGGATTGGCAGAGATGTTGTTCAAAGTAGCCGTCAGGCTGTTGGGGGCAAGGTTGACATTCCAGTCATACACAAGGGCCGCCCCCTTTAAACCACTAGCCTTATTGCTGGCAAGAGCGCCGGAAATCGCGGCAGTAGAGCTAATGAGGGTCACAGTGTCGCCAACAGCAAAATTACTTCCTCGGGCTACATTGATACTGCTGACCGTGCTGGAGCCGCCAAAGTCCGCCGACGATACGGCGAGCATAGAGTCACCGGGATTATTTGCCTGAAAGTTCGCGGGTAGATTAAAATTAAAAAATTCAAAATTATTCAGACTGTTGAAGGAGAATTTGTTGGAGACATTCAGCGTATTGCCTGTAAAAACATCATCTCCAGGAGTCCACGTGAAGCCGCCCCATACACCTCCGCTTATGCTGCCGCCGGCAAGGTTGACTATATTGCCAATGGCGCTCCCACCGTCAGTTTCTCCCCCGTAAACATCTACGACAGTACCGCCGTTAATATTCACAATGTTTTGCGTTGCGGTTCCCAACTCTGAGGAACCACCAACAACTCTAGTGTTTACTGTAGAATCAAATACTGTCACTGTGTTTCCAACAGCATTTCCAGTTGAACTGCTGCCACCGTATGCTAAACTATGCACAGATCCGCCATCTAATACAACGATATTTCCCTGGGCATTTCCAGAACTACTCCAACCTCCGAAAACGTCAATAGTTCCTCCATTAAAAATGACGGTATTATTTATGACATTTCCCCCACTGCTGTATCCACCATAAAGAACTGCGGTTGAGGCATTAGCGTTAATAAAGTTAATTATATTGTTACGGACATTTTCATTACCCAAAGATATTCCACCGAACGCGCCACCAAGACTACTTGTTATGGTAACTGTATTACCAGAAAGCGAATCAGGGTAAAGGACATTGCCAACGCCTATGGGGTTTGGCCGTAACATGCCAGGATCTGATCCGTCATAGACAATATTTTCAGCCTTGGCAGCGGTAGGCAAGTTAATGATGCCCAGGGAAATTGGAATTGCAAGAAAAAAGCATATCAACGCTTTGCGCATAATCTCCTCCTGTATGCAGTGATGCATTATTGACAACCCCAGTTACACGTACTGAACGGCATGTTAGGAAAGCTGGATAGGGACCTAATTACTCATGATAATAATTTTTTTTATTTGTAATTGCAATGCGTTTGAAGTTTTACCCCTTTGCAATGATCGGGATTAGATCTGCGCCATTTGATGCGAAATCAGCGCATTTTGGGTTGGCGGATTTGTCTGTGCAAACACAGTACCTTGAACCGGGAAATCGTGGAAGAAAGGCTACTGCGAAAGCTTCAACAAAGGCTTGCCACAGAGATCCCCTGTAATCCTTCAAGCACAATGCGGGCTTTATTTTTACTGTCCCAGATACGGCGTTTCATTTTTCCTCCAGGGCTGGAAGAAAACTACCTTAACAGGACTGCCTTGATAATGGGGGCAGTATAAAACTATTTCACTTTGCATAGCCTTCACCTTGATAGCAGTTTGCCAGAAACCTCTACCATTCGAGGGTTCTATTTCAGGGGAAGGTTACAGAGGCGCTTTAGAACAGCTAGTCAGTATACTTGAAAGCCTGATGTTGACTTCCGACCGTGGTGATCATGAACGGCTTTTTAATCATACCACTCTGGCGCTTTTCGGAGCAGTTTCCATGCCGCAGGATCATGTCCTGTAATAATTCGTGCCCCAATGCTATCGCGTAAATGCCGCATGCGCTCAACACTGCGCACAGTTTCTGCCGCATTCCACATAAGCCCAGGCAGTACGCCTTCATTTAGATTTTTCTCTGTGTAGCATGAGTCTGCCGTCAAAAACATAGGGCCGCTGTTGGGTAGATTCACCAGTAGAGCCTGATGGCCTGGCGTATGCCCGGGCGTGAAATAAATAATCAGAGAGCCGTCACCAAAAAGGTCGAAGCGGTCCTGCTGCCAGCCCTCCAAAATCATCCAGTCCACTTCTTTATCAAAATCTTTGCGGATATAAGCGGCCTTCATATACGGATCAGGCACATAGGCAAAGTGCAGCTCTTCCCGCTGGACAATGTAACGGGCATTTGGAAAGTGGCCAACGCCGCCTGCATGATCCAGATGCAGATGCGAAAGAACTACATACTTGATGTCTTCCGGCGTGCAGTCAGCATTTTTAATGGCGTTCACACACCATTGCTCCTCGATCATTACGGGGTCATAGACCTCCAGAATACCTTTCCAGTGGTTGTGTTTGTCATTCACTGTTTCCAGCGCGTTCCCTGTATCAAAAAGCACATTGCCCTTGGGATGTTTGATGAGAAAGAAAGGCACAGGCACATTGAATGGCTCATGCACGCCTTGGTTGAGAGTAAACAGGTGTTTCTGGCTTTGCAGAATGCCCGCTTCAAACATATAGAGCTGCATTGGTTCCTCCTCTATAAAGCTTCACGGTAGATGGCGTTTGCGTCACTGAGTTCGAGTTTACGCGGGTTATTGGCCAACAGGCGTGTTACCTTCATGACTCCGGCAGCTAGATTGGGAATGTCGGTCTCCTTGATGCCGAAATCCCGCAGATTACGCGGCACTCGCAGATCGTCAGAGAGTTCGTCCATAGCGTCTATGGCGCTCTGGGCTGCTTCACGCAGACTCATGCACTCGGTGGGCAGGCCAAACATGTCGCCTATAGCCGCAAAGCGTTCCAGGTTGCCGATCATATTGAAGCGCATGACTGGTACCAGCATGATGGTGTTGGCGACACCATGAGGAATATGGAACTCCGCACCAATTGGGTAGGCAAATGCGTGTACGGCTGTGACCCCAGCGTTGGCAAAGGCCATGCCGGCCAGCAGGCTGCCGCGCAGCATGAGGTCACGTGCTTCTATATTGCTTCCATCGGCAACGGCTTTGCGTATGTTGACATAGAGCAGCCGGATAGCTTCTTTGGCCAGGATGTCCGAAATGAATGTGGCATTCTTGGAAGTATACGCTTCAATGGCATGAATAAGGGCGTCCATACCGGTTGCTGCCGTGACAGCAGCAGGCAACCCGACGGTAAGCTCTGGATCCAGCAAGGCGCAGGAAGGGTAGAGATAGGGGCTGACAATACCTTTCTTCAGTTTTTCATATGGGTCTGAGAGAATGACTATTGGCGTGACTTCACTTCCAGTGCCCGCAGTGGTGGGCACAAGAATGAGAGGCAGGCCGGGTTTATCTACCTGGTCAATTCCAAACATGCTGGTTACCGGGCTGGTATTGGTGCCCATAACGCTGACTACCTTGGCGATGTCCAGCGAAGAGCCGCCGCCAATGCCAATAACAGCTTGAGAACCTGCTTGCCGCAACTGTGCAACGGCCTCGTCCACCAATTCGAATGGTGGATCCGCCACTACCTTGTCAAAGCGGCTGAAAATGATGCCGCTTTGCCGCAAAATATCTTCAAGGCGGTCTACGATGCCGGTATTCACCAGGCCGGGGTCAGTGACTATAAGCACGGATGTGGCTTTGAGACGATCAATTTCACTACCTATGCTCGAAAGGCATCCATTGCCAATAACAAAGCGTGGCGTGGTGTTAAAAATTTCTTGAGGTTTCATAGATTATCTCTCCTTGATTGTTACCGCTACATTGAAGCTACGGCAGGATGGCTCAGTGATGTTTAATTTGGTTTAATAGTTGTATATTTGTGGACCCAGACTGCCCGTTGTTCTGTGCTGAAGGTGCTGCAAAGAGTGTTAAAACCCAAATGTTTTGCAGTGTTTTTATTGGTTCAGCGTTCTGTGACGCCCTATTGTTGAATCTTTCTTTCAGGTTTTCGGCCACCATCTGGGGAAAGGGGCTTTGAGTTGTGCCATTTTATGCCAAGGGCTGGCAGTAACCGTCGCCACTATCGAGGCCATTTCGCCATTGAGGGTTAAGGGCATAACACAGTGGGCTGTTGGTTTTTCATGTATTGCATTTACCCTGACAAGGGGGATTTCCACCTGAGATAAAGCAGAGCCCTTTTTCCTTAAGACCATTTTTATCTATGCCGGATACAGCAACTTGTATGCCAGTGGTTGAGGAGCTTTTTTTTACGGACAAGAGCGGGAAAGGGCTGGAAAAGAACACTGGAGTCAGCCAGATTCAGGACGATTTTTTCTTTATGGACATTGTGTCCAGTTTGAGGACTATTTATGGCAGTCATGTTTACTCCAACAGGTGACTGCCCCGGATAGGCCCATATAGGTTTTGTGGATTACGTAAAAAAGTAGCGGCACGATCGCCGCTACTTTTAGAGAGATGAACCTTTCGGTTTTTGAAGCACTTTACTGCTTGAACGGGGAATCCTGCTGGCAGTCCTTCATGTATTTTGCGTAAAAAGTTGAACGTTTGACTCCAAGTATTTTCAGGGCTCCCTTTGGGCCTGTTATTCTGCCCCTGGTCATATCAAGAATATGTCTGACATAACGGAGTTCCAGTTCCTTCAACGAAGGCACGTCTCCGATGAGGCTTTCTGTGCAGACTTGTATTGCCTTAGGGGGAGGGCTCAATTCAGAGGATGGGCTTGACTCCAGCCCATATTGCATCGCGCCGCCCCGATAGAGAATTACAGCGCGTTCAATAAGGCTTTTGAGTTCGCGCACATTTCCTGGCCAGGGATAGGCCAGCAGTTCTTCCATTTCTTCTGGGATGGATATGGGCAGAGTGCGGTGGTATCTGCGCGCGAACCTGTCCAGGAAGAGCCGGGCTAGAATCGGGATGTCTTCTTTGCGGTCCCTCAGGGGGGGGAGGGTGATCGGCACTACTGACATGCGGTAGTATAAATCTTCTCTGAATCGGCCGGCCTGCACTTCCTTCCAGAGGTTTTTATTGGTCGCACCAACCAGCCTGAAGCTTGATTTTATTTCAATAAGGCCGCCGACACGCAAAAAGCGATGTTCCTGAAAAACTCTCAGCAGTTTCACCTGTGTAGACATGGGTATGTCTGCCACCTCATCGATGAACAAGGTTCCGGCGTCTGCCATTTCTACAAGTCCGATTTTTTGTTTGTGCGCTCCCGTGAAAGCCCCTTTTTCGTGCCCGAAAAATTCACTTTCAAAAAGGGTGTCGGGGATGCTTGCCGGATGGACAGGAATAAACTGGCCCGTTTTACCGCTACAGTCGTGTAGATAGCGGGCCAGCAGCTCCTTGCCTACGCCGGTTTCACCAAGAATGAGAACTGGCGCGTCAGTCATGGCGACCTGACGGCTGCGCGAGATAATTTGCCGCATGACGGGGCTGCCATGATACAGGGTTTCCGGGCTGTCCTGATATGGGGTCGCTTTGGCGGTTTCCAGTTGGTGTGCCGGGGGAACAGGCTGGTGATGCAGGGCACGGTGAAGCCTGCGGCCAAAAAGCGCTGCAAGCTCACCAAGTGTCGCTGGCGAGAGCGTTTTCAGCGTTTTAACGGCATACGCGCTTTCAAGATAAAGAAGCCAGAAGTTGGTTTCATCAAGAAACAGGGGAAGAAACAAAAACGCGCCCTGATCGTTCCAGGTCAATTTGGGCTCACTGGTATCGGCAGGAAGGATTTCTGCCAATCTTTTTTTAATGGATCCGGTTTTCAACTCAGCTTCGCTGATATTGCAGGAGGCTTTCAAGGTGAAATCTCCAGCCTGGGTACGGTGAAAAAGGGCTGCGCGCTCTGCCCCCAAATCACAACTGGCGATGTAAACCATCTGGTGCAGAAACTGCTGCACATTTTCCCAGGGAGTAATTGAGTCCAGAGCTAGCCTGCAATTTTCAATCGGATTCTCAGGAAGTATTGTGGCGGACGAGGCAGGTGTGGCCTCTGCTGCACTTGAAGAAAATGAGAAGGCTTCAGGCTGTGCAGTTTTTCTGATCCGGCCTTCTGGGGTGTGATTTTTTGTGTCCTTGTATCGCTGTGGCAAGGGAACCGACACTATATGGGGGGCTGGGCTGTCCTGTTGCTCGTAGTATTGAAGTATTTGTGTCGCATCTTCACGTAATATGGCTGCTTGGGCGCTGTTACCGCTCTTTTCCAGCATCAGAGCCATTTGTATCTGTGTTCGCGCGGCCTCAAGCGGCGTACCGACAGATTCGAAAAACTTCAGGCTTTGCCGCAGTCCGGCCAGACATTCTTTGTGGGCTTTCCCACTAGCAAAATCTCTTGTCGCCTTGGTTCGCAGTGCCGCAGCCTGAAGCTGCATGTTGGGGCCGTGCAGAGCCCTTGCCAGTTCTTCTTCCAGGTCAAGGCCTGGTATCGGGGGCAGCTCTTCATCCAGAAATGCCTGGAGCATATCGAATAACCAGGGATACGAGTAGATGGGACGTCTGATACCGTTGCGCATGGCAGTATGCATGGCCGTGGTCAGTGCCTTGTGGGCAGAGATAATATGCCTGTTTCTGTAATGGTAATATGCAAGGCCGCGCAAAGCCCACAGCAATATTTTTGTTTCAGATTCTTCATCGGCTCTGTTGATTACCCTGTCGATAAGTTCAAGAGCTTCCTCGCGCCGATCCATGTAGAGCAGAACCATCGCGAGCTGGGCTTCCCACCACAAGGTTTTAAAGAAATTTTGTTCCAGGTCCGCTGCCCGGCGGGCGGCCTCAAGAATGCCCACAGCTTGATGGCAGTGCCCAAGGTAAACAGCGGCGGAGCTGGTATAAAGCGGAAACATTTCGGCTTGGAACCGGCCCTGCCATATTTGCTGATGAATGGTGGCCTCATGGAAAGCTTCGAGAACCTGCTGGTAATTCCCCTCCCAAAAGTTAAACATTCCGCGAAAGTAGTGGACCTGCTGGGTCACTTCCACATCTTCCAGTTCGCGCAGGGCTCTGTTGCACTTTATACGCAACAGTCTGAGCCGTGGGGCCGAGCATTCGGCATTCATATTTTCCAGGCAGGCTTCAATCAGTTCACACAAGGCGGCAGTGGCTCTGTCCCCCAATTCCAGGGCTGCCGCTTCGGCCCGTAAAGTGAGTTCTCCCACCTCCCTGTGGTATCTGCTGAGATACATGGAAATGTCGGCCGCCCGCAAAACAAGCTTGATAAAGGTTTCGACCGTGTTGCCTGGCTGGTTTTGCTCGTCAAATTTAGTCAGATGGCGAATGCCTAATGCCATGCATGTGCTGGCAGCAATAGCCGAAGAGTTGGACAGAAAACGGTCTGTAAGAGCAAAAATGGCAGAAATACTTTCGATTTCCTTGCCAACGGCGCGTAGTTGAAAGCACCGGGCAATTTCGCAAGAGGGAACATGATCTTCGGATTGCGCTGTAGGCAATGATGCCGAAGAATTCAGCAAGCCGTATCGTTTGCGTCCATCGGTGAAAGAGGCTCCAACAAGGGCTGCGTCGATGAGTTGCTGTAAGGCCAGCTGAATTTCAGCAGTGTCTGCTTCCAGGGTGAGGGCAAGGCTTTTAGCCGATAGTTCTACTTCAATTTCGAGAAGTATTTCACAAACAAGACGCGCAAGAGGAGTGAATGCAGGCATGAGGTGTCCTTGGTGTTAAAAAACAATCCGTAAATTGGACATACAGTCTGACTTTTTAGATAGTGTACAGTATTTGGATTATTGTCATCAAATTCGTATTTCAAAATTGGTTAGAACCTTTAAAAAAATATGAATTGAAGCTTGGCACGCATGTTGCTCATCTTGGCACACAGATGCTTATCAATAACGTGCTAGGAGGGTACGATGAAAACGAATGAACGATTGCTGGACACTCTGATAGAGAGCGGCATTGACCGAGCATTCACTTTGCCCGGCCTTGGAATAACCTGGAGTTTGCCAGCTTTTTATGACCGTAAAGACAGCCTTGATCTTGTGCTGTGCCGCAGTGAGCAGGTGGCCTCGGTCATGGCCCAGGTAACAGGCCGCCTGAGCGGCAAGGCAGGCGTGTTTTTGGGGCAGGGGCCCTGGGTGGCCAGTACTGGGCAGTTTGGTATCATTGAAGCTGCATTTTCCGGCACGCCTATGCTTATCATTACTGATACCTCTGACTATAACGGCTACGGGCTGTATGGCTGCTATCAAAGTATGGTGGGTGGCTATGGAGCGCTTGATATCCAAGCTGTGCTGCGTCCAATGACAAAGTACTGCGCTTACGCCACCGAGCCTGAGGATATCGTGTACGGCGCTCAGATGGCCTATAAACACGCGAATCTGCCACGCAAGGGACCTGCTGCGTTGATCATGAAGACAACGATCATCCGCGAAGAATTCCCTGAAAAACCTAAAACTCCCATTTATCCTTCTGCCGGCTATTATGCCTATACTGCGCCAAAGCCCGACGCCGAAGCTGTTGACCGCCTTGGTGAACTGCTGGATAGAGCTAAGAATCCCGTCATCGTAGCAGGCAACGGCGTGTTCGGTTCGGGCATGGGTTCTGCCCTGCTGGATCTGGCGCAAAAGAGCGGCGTTGCCATCGTGACAAGCTATCTTGGCAAGGGCTCAGTGGATGAATCGGCTGATGTTGTTTGTGGCATGCTTGGCACATGGGGACACCCTGCGGCCAGCCGGATGGTGCAGAAAGCTGACTTGGTAATCATGCTCGGCGCAAGTATGGGGCCTGACTATACCCGGTTCCGTGATCCCAAGATGATCCGTCCTGGTGAACAGACTTTGGTGCAGGTTGATGTGGATCCTCGTGCCGCTGGCTGGGTATACCCTGTTGACCTTGCCATTACAGGTGACGTGGCCGATGTGGTCCCCATGCTTGCACGGCGAGGGCTCGACGGAAGCAAAAAAGCTGCCCGCATGGAAGGCATACGTGAACTCAAGGCGAAGACGCTTTACGACGCCCCGGGCAGCTTCACCGCAGAGCCGGGCAGGGTGGCTAACAGTGATGTCGTCAAGGCCATGCAGCAGTTTATGGGCAAGGATGACATGATAACTCTTGATGCAGGTAACAGCCGCATCTGGTTTACCAACTCTCTTCGTATCCGCCATCAGAACCAGCTTCTGGCGCCAGGCGGCGCTGGGGGGATGGGCTGGGGTGGTCCCGCAGCCGCCGCTGCCAAACTGCATTGCCCTGATAAGCGTGTAACCTGCATCGCTGGTGACGGCGGATTCATGATGACCGCCGATGTTGTCGCTACCTGTGCACAGCACAAGATAGGTGCTGTTTTTGTTATTATGAACAATTGTGGTCTGGGCATGGTGCGCGACAACATGGGGTCCAAGCGGATTGCCTGTGATTTTCATGAAGTTGATTTTGCCAAGGTGGGCGAGGGCATGGGCGCGAAGGGGCTGACCGTGCGCAATCCCGGCGACTTTGGTGATGCCTTGCGTGAAGCGCATAGCCATGAGGGCGGCCCTGTGGTCATTGACGTGAAGATTGACCCCAAGGATTCGCACAAGGCCGCCTCGGACTATGTAGAGCTGGAATGATGGAGCAAATATGAAATCATCTCTTCCTGTGGCGATAATAACCGGGGCCGCCAATAACATTGGCCTTGCCTGCGCGAAGCGGTTTTCCAAAACGCACCATGTTGTCATGGCGGATATTGCAGATGCCTCAGCTGAAGCGAAAGCTTTGCCAAAGGCGGTTTACGAAAAGGCAGACGTCAGTGATTTTGAAGCATGCTGCACCTTGGTTGATCGTGCCCGATCGTATGGCCGGCTCGAAGCACTGGTACACTGCGCCGCGATCACAAAACCGGCCCGCTCCATTGTGGAGATGGATACTGCCGAGTGGGAGCAGGTAATCAAGGTTAACCTGACGGGTACTTTTTTTCTGGCCAAGGCCTGCATACCTGCCATGACCGAGCATGGCGGGAACATGATTCTGTTTACTTCCAGAGCAGCCAAAACTGGCTTTGCCGCCCTGGGGTCCAATGCGGGCAAGACAAAAGCGCACTACTGCGCGTCAAAAGCTGGCGTCATATCTCTTGTCAAATCCCTTGCTCTGGAATTGGCGGAGGTTGGGATACGGGTCAACAGTGTCGCGCCTGGGCCGGTCTCCGGCTCAATGATTCCGCCGGAGCAGATCGCGCTCATAGCAGAAAAGGTTCCACTGCGACGTGTAGGTTCCCCGGAGGATATGGCCGAGGCTGCCTGGTTTCTCTGTTCACGAGAAGCAAATTTCATCACGGGGCACGTGCTTGATGTAAATGGTGGCACTCTGATGGATTAATCCATCAGCTGGATGGCGTGGCTGAAGCTTCGCATGAAAACAAGCTTCAGCCACACTTCTCGCCATTCCATGGGTATTCGACGGCAAGCTGTGTGTTGTTAACTGGTTGAGTTGCACTTTGTTCATGTGCGAGAGGTGCGTGATGCGTCAGAACATAGTTATACAGGATGGCAGAATTATTGATCCTGCAAATAGAACAGATTCCATTGCCGATCTGCATATTCAGGACGGACGCATCGTGCCGAAAGAGCAATTCTTTTTCGGCCCTCGCACACTGCTGGTTAATGCTTCAGGGTGTGTTGTAACACCGGGGCTTGTGGATTCGCACATTCATGTTTTTCATCTGGACGGCCAGCTCGGTGCGCCCGCAGCGAGCTTCGTGACTGACGGCGTCACTACACTGGTCGATGC
>NZ_JASGDK010000187.1:0-17202 GCF_047607245.1 Desulfovibrio sp. | reverse complement strand
TGGGCATTATGGTCATGGCCGCCGGTCCTCTGCTTGGCTTTATGGAGCGCCACCCCACGGTCATTGTGCTGTGCCTGGGATTTCTGCTCATGATCGGTCTGAGCCTGTTGGCCGACGGTTTGGGCTTCCATATTCCCAAGGGCTACATGTACGCGGCCATCGTCTTTTCCCTTCTGGTGGAAATGTGCAATCAGTGGGCGCTGCGCAATCGGCGCAGGCGTTTCAGCATGCGTGACATGCGAGAATCCACAGCACGCGTAATTCTGAATATTCTGGGAGGCAGCGCACCCGGGCAGGGCGATACGCAGCTCGACGCCGCCGCTCTGGCAGGTGAAACCAAGGAACTGTTGTTTGCGCCAGAAGAACGGGCCATGCTTGCCCGCGTTATCCGCCTTGGCGGTCGCACCGCCCGGTTCATCATGGTGCCGCGCCAGCGTGTAAACTGGCTGGACAGTAATGCCGACCGTGATACGGTGAGCCGGCATGCTGCGGCGTCGCGTCTGGCGTGGTTGCCCGTGTTGCGGCGCGACACCGATGAAGTGCTTGGGGTGGTGCACCCCGGCGACATCCTTATGCGCGAAGACGAGCACCCCACGGAGAAATGGGAACTGAAAAATTTCATCCGGCCTGCACCTACAATTTTTGAACATACGCCCCTGCCTGTGATTATGGAAGATTTTCGCACGCATCCCACGCCGCTGGCCTTTGTGCGCGACGAATACGGCAGCGTGGTGGGCGTAATAACCCCGGCTGAACTTTTGAGCGTGCTGGCCGGGCAGATGGGCGATATGCCCGCCGGGCCGGAAGCCTGTCGCCGTCCTGACGGCAGCTGGGTCATGCCGGGGCGGCTCACGGTGGATCTTTTTGCAAGCTGGCTCGGCATCAGCCTGCCCAAACGCATCGACAGCGCCACGTTGGCCGGGTTTATTCTGGAGCGGCTTGGCCGCATACCTGAAAAGGGCGAGCGTCTGCATTATCAGGGATGGGAGCTGGAAATTACCCGTATGGACAAGCGGCGCATCGACGAAGTGCGCGCGGTTCGCCTGCTGCCAGCTTCAGGCAGGGGAAAGAAAGGCAAATAGCGGCAAGTTCGCGATACAGCGACAGGGATAATATTCAAATTTGTTGACAAGGCCGGGGAATCGGCTGTAGTTTTAACACGGTATGACAATGTACAACACTTCTTCTTTCAGCGGCATGATTTGCCTCGTTATGGTCGGCCTAGTAGTACGGGACCGATCTTTAGGCGCGTCATAAGCAGGGAAGAATAAAAGACATATCTGAACCCCGCCGGCGCGAGCTGGCGGGGTTTTTTTATACCGGAAAACCGCCAGCGAGTCCCAGCCAACGCAAAAGGAGCCTTGTGGCGATGTTACGTCTTTCTGGAGCCGAATTAACCATCCGCCTGCTTGAAAATCAGGGCGTTACCTGCATTGCCGGTATTCCCGGCGGTTTCAACCTTCCCTTGTATGATGCGCTGGGGCGCAGCGGTAAAATCCGTCATGTTCTGGCGCGGCATGAGCAGGGCGCGGGCTTTATGGCTCAGGGCATGGCCCGGGTATCTGGCCGTCCCGGCGTGCTGTTTGCCACTTCAGGGCCTGGCGCCACCAATACGCTTACAGCCCTGGCCGATGCCCGCATGGATTCGGTCCCTCTGGTCTGCATCACCGGGCAGGTTCCGCAGAGCATGATTGGCACTGACGCTTTTCAGGAAGTGGACATCTACGGCATGTCTATTCCAGCGACCAAACACAATTTTCTTGTGCGTTCCCCCGAAGAGTTGCCGAAAGTTATTGCCGAGGCTTTTTCCATTGCGGTAAGCGACCGCCCCGGCCCGGTGCTGGTGGATATTCCGCGCGACGTGCAGGTGGCTGCCGCCGAAGTGGATTGCCTGCCCGAACCCGGCAAGGCCTCGCCCATGCCCGAAGCAGACAGCGCCGCGCTGGCCAGAGCGGCGGAACTTCTGAATGCGGCAGAACGCCCGCTGCTTTTGCTTGGCGGCGGCACATCGTCGCCGCAAGCCGCTGCGGCAGTGCTGGAGTTTATAGAGCAGCAGCATATTCCGGCGGTGATGTCTCTGCAGGGGCTTGGCGTGGTGCCCCACGGACACGAGTTGGCTGTGGGCATGCTGGGTATGCACGGCGCACGCGCATCAAATATGCTTGTGGAAGAATGCGATGTTCTTGTGGTGGTGGGCGCTCGCCTGGGCGACAGAGCCACCGGGCGGCTGGACAGTTTTTGCCCCAAGAGCGGGCTTATACACATTGATATCGACGCCAGCGAGGTGGGCAAGCTGCGCACGCCGCAAGTGGGCCTGACCGCTGACGCCACTCAGGCTCTGCGTTTGCTTATGCCCCTGTTGCAGCCACGTCTGCGTGACTCCTGGCTGGATCGCGTAACTGCCTGTAAAGTCACACACGGGCTGCGGTTTGACCGTGAAGATGACATCCTCTCGCCATACGGCATTATTCGCCACGTAGCGGATCTGCTGACCGATGAGGCAGTTATTGCCACGGATGTTGGCCAGCACCAGATGCGTGTGGCCCAGGCTTACCCCATGAGCAGACCCCGCCAGTGGCTGACGTCTGGCGGTTTGGGCACAATGGGCTTTGGCCTGCCCGCTGCCATAGGCGCAGCGCTCGAACTGCGCGGGGGCACGGCGGTATGCTTTACCGGTGACGGCAGCTTGCTCATGAATATTCAGGAAATGGCCACCGCTGCTGAAACCGGGGCCAATGTGAAAATAATTTTGTGCAACAACAACGGGCTGGGGCTTGTGCAGCAACAGCAGGATCTTTTCTTTGATGGCCGGATTACCTGTTCCGCCTACACCACCCGCACGGATTTTGTGCAGATTGCCAAGGGGTTCGGTCTGCCCGCAGCCAGGCTCAATACTGAAAAAGATCCACAGCGGGTACTGAAAGAGTTTTTGGGCAAGCCCGGCCCTTGCCTGATTGAAGTTCAGGTGCGCGCAGAAGACAAGGTTTTTCCGATGGTGCCGCCCGGAGCGGCCAACAGCCAAATGATTGAGGGGAGTCCGTTATGAACAGTTCCATCAAAAATGCTCTTACCATGTTGCGCCTGAGTGTTAACAACCATCCCGGCGTTATGTCGCATATTTGCGGTCTGTTTGCCGGGCGCGCATATAACCTTGAGGGGATTCTGGTTACTCCCGAAGCTGGCGGGGCCACCTGCCGCATGTGGCTGGTGGTCAAAGATGATGGCCGTATGGACCAGATCATCAAACAGGTGAGCAAACTGCACGACGTGCTGGATGTGCGGGTAGGGCAAGCTGAACCCGCGCTTTTCAGCAAGTTGGCCGGATGCCTTGAACACTAAAAAAGTTTGGGCTGCTGTATAACAGAAGCCGCGCACGTCATTCGTGCGCGGCTCTCTGGAATTAGTGCGGGGACCGGGTGTTTTCAGTTCCGGTTTCCCAGGGTCTGTTTTTAAATAATGCTTTTGCCCAGCTGGCTGCGGCAAAAGGCCATTTTTTACTCCCGTCATGTACCACAAAAGTACACTCTTTTCGAAAAAAGCCTTTTTCCTTGCCTTGGCGCAAAATCATTAAGGCAGGTTAACTTTGAAATGCGAACCGTTCAAAGTTGTCATTGTGCCTAAAATGCAATTTCCGGCACAATACAGGCCGCGTTGCGGAACCCTGCACTCTGGAGCAACAGCCTTAGATTTTACTGCTTTCTTCCTTCATCTCATTGATGAGGCGCTGCAACACCTGCGACTGGCGTGCCAGTTCAGCCGTAGCCTGGGCAGCCTGGCCCATAGCTGACGCCGTCTGGCCGGATATGGTGGCAACCTGTTCCACAGAACGACTTATTTCATCACTTGCTGCAGACTGTTCTTCGCTTGCAGCAGCAATGGAGCGCACCTGATCGTTGGTCTGGTCTACCAGTTCCACAATACTGCGCAGGGTCTGGCCAGATTCTTTGGCAAGATTGGTGGCTTCCTGAATGTTGCTGATGGAGCGGTCGACTCCAACCACACTTTTACGGGTGCCTTCCTGAATGCCGCTGATAACCTGGCCCACTTCATGTGTGGCAGACATAGTTTTTTCAGCCAGTTTGCGCACCTCGTCGGCCACAACCGCGAAGCCTCGTCCGGCGTCGCCAGCCCGGGCGGCTTCAATGGCAGCGTTGAGGGCCAGCAGGTTGGTCTGGTCTGCGATGTCTGAAATAACGCCCATAATCTGGCCGATTCCCTCGGCCTGCTGGCTCAGGGTGTCCATATCCTGCTTGACTTCCTGACTTTGCCTGGAGACCTCGTCAATTCCGTGCACCACTTTGGACACGATGCTTTCGCCTTTTTGCGCCTGGGTTCGGGCATGCCCAGACATTTCCGAAGCGTGCCCCGCGTTGCTGGCCACTTCACGCACAGTGGCGTTCATTTGCTCCATTGCGGTGGCTGTTTCACTGATGCGCTGCGATTGATCTTCTGCGCCTCGGCTGGACTGCTCTATCTGCGCGGAGAGTTCTTCAGATGCCGACGTAAGGATGTTCACCACATTTTCAAGCTGGCTTGCAGCCTGCAACATGCCTGCTGCTCTGGCGTGCTGCGCTTCATCCTTGGCTGCCTGGGCCTCCTTCATGGCTATGTTGGCCTGGTCGGCCTGTCTGGCAGCTTCTGCACTTTTTTCCACGGCTTCGGCTATTTTTTCCTTCATGGTGCCAACCATATTTTGCATCACATGGTAGACGCCGCCGGGCCGCTTTTGCGCCCGGAAGTCCACTTCAAGGTTGCCACGTGCTATTTCACCCGCCACGCTGGCCAGATAGCCGGGATCTTCACCAAGCTGCTGCATGATGTTGCGTGTCAGCAAAATGCCCAACGTTACGGAAAGCAACACGCCCAAAACCATAGCCAAGTAGAGCAAACTGCTGGTAGTATTGGCCAAGTCAGTGTTGCTGATGGCCAGGGCCTGGCCTTGCTCCACCTTGACTGCCACCAGAGCGTCAATGCTCTTCTGGTAGGTGGTGGCAAATTCCAGGCCTCCGGTGCTCAGATACTTGTAGGCTTTGACGCGTTCTCCGGCGTCAACCATGCTCATGACATCGTCAATTACCTTTCTGAATTCCGTTCTGTGGAGCAAATAGTCTGCAAAAGTTTGCTTTTCGCGTGTGGAATTCAAGGATGATTCCACTTTTTTGGAACTGGCTTCAATGACCGTGCGTAACTGGGAAATGGTGCTGCGGGCGTGTTCCCTAACCCCTTGCTCTTCCGTGACGGTGTACTCCTGCAAATTAACCCTGATGCGCTGGAACGAGGCCGCTATTTTTAACAGGTCGGCCATGGGAGCCGCGACTTGCTCGTACAGAACACTGTCAGCATCGTCCAGCGCGTGCAGCCTGTTACTTGCAAAAAGCCCCACCACCAGAGTGATGATAGCACAAAAGAAAAAACTGGTCAGAAGTTTTGTCTGCAATTTCATATAATTCCTTACGTAGTTATTATCCTGCAAGGCATGCCGACAGATGTGTTCATTGCAGAAAGCTGGCTCAGCCGTCATTTCTTCCCGCCTCGGCGTGAGACGGTAGTCCGTAACTTCCTGACATTGCAGCTGGATGTGGCAAGCCCGGCAATGTTCATTGTTGATACTCAGGGTAGGAATACAATTCGTACTTTTTTAATATGTATTCCGGGTAAAAGCATCCTTCCAGTAGGGGGAAACTTTTATGTAACTATAGCCATTATTTTTGTCTATCAGATATTATCTAGCCGAAATAAGTATATTATTTGCTATATTTAGGTAAATATCCTATTGTAAACATATACTAATAATAATGTCAGCAAGATACTGAGTGTCATAAGGGTGTGATGCAAGATCTGAAATGTCTTTCAAAGCATCTTTAGTCCAGTTATTAGATAATTATATTCGGTTAGTTACATATAATAAGTACTGGAAGCACAAAAAATTGGCCTTTATCCAGAATGTGCATATCTGTAAAGCTTTTAAGCCGCGGGTGCAGTTGGGAGTTGCAGGCCTTCCGGCCCTATAGCGGAAAAAACGCAGGCTGAAAACTGCAGGGGAGGATTGTTTGTCGTGCGCGTTCAGGGATCGTAAAAAATTAAAAGGCCGCCCTTTGTAAAAAAGGACGGCCTTTACTGTGCACAGATGCTGCAGCTAAATTTTGCTGCTTTCTTCCTTCATCTCATTGATGAGGCGCTGCAAAACCTGCGACTGGCGTGCCAGTTCAGCCGTAGCCTGAGCAGCCTGGCCCATAGCTGACGCTGTCTGGCCGGATATGGTGGCAACCTGCTCCACAGACCTGTTGATTTCTTCACTGGCTGCGGACTGTTCCTCACTGGCAGCCGCAATGGAGCGTACCTGATCGTTGGTCTGATCGACCAACTCGACGATGCTGCGCAGGGTCTGGCCCGACTGGTTGGCAAGGTTGGTGGCTTCCTGAATGGTGCTGATGGAAAGGTCCACTCCGGTCACGCTTTTACGTGTGCCTTCCTGAATACCGCTGATAACCTGGCCCACTTCATGCGTGGCAGACATTGTCTTTTCGGCCAGTTTGCGCACCTCGTCGGCCACAACCGCGAAGCCTCGTCCGGCGTCGCCAGCCCGGGCGGCTTCAATGGCCGCGTTGAGCGCCAGCAGGTTGGTCTGGTCTGCAATGTCTGAAATAACGCCCATAATCTGGCCGATACCCTCGGCCTGGTGGCTCAGTACATCCATGTCCTGCTTGAGTTCCTGGCTCTGCCTGGATACTTCATCAATACCGCGCACCACTCTGGAGACGATGTTCTCGCCTTCCTGAGCCTGCGCGCGGGCATTGCCGGACATTTCAGAAGCGTGCCCCGCGTTGCTTGCCACTTCGCGCACGGTGGCGTTCATCTGTTCCATAGCGGTAGCAGTTTCACTGATGCGCAGTGACTGCTCGTCAGAACCACGGCTGGACTGCTCGATCTGCGCTGAAAGCTCTTCAGATGCCGAGGTGAGGATATTCACCACATTTTCAAGCTGGTTTGCAGCCTGCAACATGCCTTCTGCTCTGGCGTGCAAGGCTTCATCCTTGGCTTCCTGGGCCTCTTCCATAGCGACACGGGCCTGCTCCGCCTGGCGGGCAGCTTCAGCGCTTTTTTCTTCGGCTTCAGCTATTTTTTCTTTCATTGTGCCCACCATGCTCTGCATCACATGGTAGACGCCGCCGGGCCGTTTTTGCGCCCGGAAGTTCACCTCAAGGTTGCCACGTGCTATTTCACCCGCCACGCTGGCCAGATAGCCGGGATCTTCACCAAGCTGCTGCATTATATTGCGTGTCAGCAAGACGCCCATAGTGATGGAAAGCAAAAGGCCAAAGCCAAGAGCAATGTAAAGAAGATAGCTGGACGTATCGGCCAGATTGGCGTTGTGGCTGGCCAACAGACTGCCCTGCTCGCGTTTTGAGGCTACAAGGGCGTCAATGGCCTTCTGGTAGGCCGTAGATATTTCACGGCCCTTGCCGCTCCACAGCGTGTAGGCTTCTTCCTTGTTGCCTGCCGTAACCATAGTCATGACTTCGTCGGTCAGCTTTCTGAAATCCTGACGGCGTTCCTTGTATTCAACTATGATTCTGCGCGCTTCGTCAGAGATCAGGGTCGCTTCAACTTTGACGGCGCTGCTGTCAATTATGGAACGAAACTGGGGGATGACCGTACGTGCGCGTTCTTTTGTGGCTTCATTGTTTGTGCTTATGAAGTCCAGCACATTAAGTCTGATGCGTTGAAAATACGCTGCGATGTTGAGCAGGTCGCCCATAGGCTCCACGGCGCGGGTGTAAAGAACAGTGTCGGCCTTGCTCATATCGTGCAGCCGTGAAGCGGCAAAAATGCCTACCGACAAAGTGATTAGGGCCGAAATAATAAAACCGGCCAAAAGTTTTGTTTGTAGTTTCATTGGGGTGTCCTTAGTTCTTATTGCCCTCACAACATGTGCAGGGGCCAACATATATACCAATCGGTTAGTAAGGTTTTTTCTTGAGGGTTACCGCCACAAAATCCGTATTTTACATGACGCAAAATCAGAATAGAGCAACCGCCCATAGCTTCAGTGTGACTAATAGTAAAACCTATTATCAATAAAGGCAAGTAAATTGATAAGATTTATCTGCTGTCATCCTGATAGGGAACCCGCTCAAAGACCTTGCGGCGCGGCGTCAGGCTGATGTGGTAATACTGGTTTTGGGGAATGTAAATGTATGGGACGTCTTCGCTTCGCTGGCGCAAAAAGAGCGACAGCAAGACGCGGTTGATAGCCTGATGCCCCACAATAACAAGGGGCGTGTCGCCAGCAAGAAACAGGGCACGCCGCAGGCCGCGCTGTACGCGCTCGCCCAGCAGTGCATAGCTTTCCCCGTTGGGATAGGCATAGGCGAATTTGTTGGCATTGCGCCCGGCGGTGACCTGGGGCATTCTTTCCCGTATCTCGCTGTACAGCATGCCCTCGCAGTCTCCGGCCCATATTTCGTTAAATTCTTTGAAGGCCATTATATGGGCTCCGGGGCGCTCGGCCAGCAAGGGAGCAGCTGTTTCGTGTGAACGCAAACGGGTCGATGTGAAAACCCAGTCGATTTCCTTATGGCGCATATGCTGGGCCAGGGCTTCGGCCTGGGCGCGTCCCTTGGCTGTGAGGGGCGGATCGCCGCCAATGCGGCCACGAACATTGAATTCCGTTTGTCCGTGACGTACGAGATACAGACAGTGAACCCACGCGCTGACCACAATTTCGCGTATGGCGGGGTAGAAGGGCGAGCCTTCGCAGGGGCGCTCTGCCAGAATCCGGTTGGCTGTGGAGTCTACACAGAGCCAGAATTTTTCTTCTTCCAGCGGTTCGTAGATGGCTTCATAGTAGCTTATGCGCTTCATGAAGCTTTGCAGGGCCTCTTCTTCGCTGTAGGCCGCATATTCCGGCAGCGTGGTTTTGCGCCGAATACATGCCTTGAGCAAAAGCTGGTCTTCGTTGACGCACTCAACAAACAGAACCGGGTGGTCGGTCAGCGTGCTCTCAATCATACGGCGGCGGCCCCGGCTTACATTGGTGGCGTCCAGAATGGCCACCTCGCCTCCATCGGCCAGCCATCCACGGGCCAGGTCCATATTGCGGCGGCAGATCATTTCACGGGCTTCACGGCCCGCCGCATTAGATGGATTGTAAAAATCAGGGCTCGTAGACTCCGCGCCCATAAGCGCCCGGCGCATGTCGCCGTTGTTGAAGAGCTTTGCCTGAATGCCCTCGGCCATAAGACCGTCGCGAATACGTTTGGCCAGCGTGGACTTGCCGCGGGCGGGCAGCCCCACCATGGCTACATAGAGTTTGTGCATATGGCCTCCCCTTGGCAGAGTACGGTATAAGACCCCCAAATAAAAGCAAGCGGACGTTCAGACTGCGCCGCATTGCACCATTACATTCAGGGAGTGAACATGAAAACTATCGGCCTGTTAGGCGGCATGAGCTGGGAAAGTACGGTTTCCTATTATCAGATAATCAACCGCGTGGTTAAGCAGCGGCTTGGTGGTTTTCATTCGGCAAAATGTCTGCTGTTGAGTGTGGACTTTGCTGAAATTGAAACCTGTCAGGCCAAAGGGCGATGGGATGATGCTGCAGCCATTCTGGCCGATGGTGCTCGCCGTCTGGAGCGCGGCGGGGCAGATTTTATGCTTATCTGCACCAATACCATGCACAAGGTGGCTCCACAGGTGGCGGCAGCCGTCAGCGTTCCCTTGCTGCATCTGGCGGAGGTTACTGCGGACGAATTATTGCGCCGGGGTATGACCAAGGCAGCCCTGCTGGGCACACGGTACACAATGGAGGAAGATTTCTACAGTGGCGTGTTGCAGCGGCGGGGCATCGAAGTGCTCACCCCTGATGCTGAAGACAGGGGCATGATCAATGATGTCATTTTCCAGGAGCTGTGTATGGGCCGCATTGAAGATGCCTCGCGGCAAAAGCTTTTGTCTGTCATTGACGGGCTGCGCAGGCAGGGTGCGCAGGGGATAGTGCTCGGCTGCACCGAGATTGGCCTGCTGGTGCGCCCGCAGGATACCGACGCCCCCATGCTGGACACAACGCTGCTGCACGCCACTGCGGCGGCAGAGCTGGCGCTGGATTGCTGATATGCCGACAGCGGGCCAAGGGCGCCATGCATGTCTTTTGGGGCTATTGAAGCGCAAGCGGATACTTGCAGCTTGGTTGAACCAACAGCGCCCGTTCTTGTCTGTTGAAAGTTTCGCGATCAACATGTGCTGCAAGAAGTGTTTTTTTGCTGTGCCGCGTTATCGATGTTCGCGGCAATACCGACATTTGGGCAAATCCACATCGGCATACGGTGTAATAATCTCAAATGCCTTTTTCTATAATGTATTTGCTATACGGGCCGATACTACAAGCAGGGAGCATACCCAAATTATCAAAACCTGCTGAGGCCATCATGAGTATACGAATCGGTTCAGACAGCATTATGGCGCAGAATTTTTTCAGCGCCAGCAGCGAAGAATCGCGCTATACCAGAGGCAGGCACCTGGCTGCTCAAGCAGACAAGCAGGCCATGTCCAGCAGACAAAGCAGTATTTTGGCCGCTGGTATGGCCGCGTGTGCCGCAACGGAGAGCATGTCACAGCGCATCCTTGAGGGCAAAAAAGCCGCCCGGCAAATGGGCTTCGACATGCAGCAGAGCGCGTTTGAGGCATCAGAAAGAAATCTGGATGAACTGCGCCGGCGGCTTGAAGAAAAAGCCAAACAAAATCAGAAAAACCCGGCGGACAACAAGGATGCTGCATCGGCGGCAGATCCTGCAATAGCAGAGGCTGCTGCCAATTCGCCGGGTAGCGTGCCAGATCCTTTGTCAAACGGGTTACCAAGCGGATTATCAGACGGGTTGGCAGGCAAGGCGGGCGATCTGGCTGCAAATATAGCTGCAAATCTGGCGACCGTGGCTGGTTCAGTGACTTCCAAGGGCGCTATTGAGCCGGCTGGGGCCGCATCAGGCAACCTGACTACTGCGGGTCGCGTTTTGCTTGGGGAATCCTTGGATTCGGGGGCAGGCGTCGCCAGTACCGTAATGGCTGCCGGAGGGTCAACGGGCGGGCAGTCTGAAACATTTGGAATTTTAGTCGTTGTATAGTTTCAAGAGTTCGATACGCCATAAAAAAGGGCAGCCTGTATAATGGCTGCCCTTTTTTATGGCAAAATTTGCCTTGCGCGCGCGGCCTGCAGGCTAGCGCACAATAAGCTTAAGAAAGCGTTTTTTGCCGAGCTTTACCACGTATTCGCCTGCGGGCAGAGGGCTTATTGCGTCTTCGCAACGCTGGCCGTCAATGGCAAGCGCGCCTTCCTTCATGAGGCGTTTAGCTTCGCCACGGCTTTTGACCAGACCGGCGGCTTCAAGAAAAACAGGCGGGGTGCTGTCTTCGCCATTCTGGCACTGGTGCTCGGGCATATCGTCCGGAACTCCGCCGCCAGCAAAAACCGCATTGAATCCCTGCTGGGCTTCGTCTGCGTCCTTGGGGCTGTGATAGCGGCTGACCATTTCATGCGCCAGAGCTTCCTTGGCTGCCTTGGGGTGTACTTCGCCGCCAGCAACGCTTTTTTTCAGGCTGGCGATGTCTTCAAGGCTTTTGGAGGAAAGCAGTTCGTAGTAGCGCCACATAAGCTCGTCAGAGACGGCCATGACCTTGCCGAAGATTTCTGAGGGCGCTTCGTCGATGCCAATATAGTTGCCGTAAGACTTGGACATCTTGCGTACGCCGTCCGTGCCTTCCAGCAGGGGCATGGTGAGAATGCACTGGCTTTCAATGCCATAATGGGCCTGAAGGTTACGCCCGACCAGCAGGTTGAACTTCTGGTCAGTTCCGCCCATTTCCACATCGCTTTTGAGCGCGACGGAGTCATAGCCCTGACAGAGCGGATAAAGAAATTCATGAATGGAAATGGGGCGCTGTTCACGAAAGCGCTTTTCAAAGTCGTCGCGTTCCATCATGCGGGCCACAGTATAGCTGGAGGCCAGTTTGATGAATCCTGTGGCGTCCATTTTGCCAAGCCATGCCGAGTTGAAGGCGACTTCAGTTTTCTCGGGGTCAAGGATTTTGAAGACCTGCTTTTTGTAGGTCTCGGCATTGGCCATCACCTGTTCTTCGGTGAGGGGGGGGCGGGTTTCAGACCGGCCGGAAGGGTCACCGATACGCCCGGTGAAGTCACCGATAAGAAAGATCACATGATGCCCCAGTTCCTGAAAATGGCGCATCTTGTGCATGACCACCGTATGTCCCAGATGCAGGTCAGGGGCGGTGGGGTCAAAGCCCACCTTGATGCGTAGGGGCGTACCGCGAGCGATTTTTTTGCGTAATTCGTTCTCGTCGATCAGTTCGGCCACGCCGCGCTTGATGGTAGCCATTTGGCGGTCAATATCGGTCATCACCCTGTCCTCTTATGCTGGCTGCGGTAATACAGTGCTGTTAGTAAAAAACACGGCACAGAACAAAGTTCTGTGCCAAGTGCAGACTGAGAACGATAGCCTCAAGCCTGAGCCAGTGTCAAATTTTCACTGTATATGTTGCGAAATTTTATTCCCGCAGCCCACAGGGCTACATGCCAAGCAGGGCGAAAACCCGGCTCTGGCTCAGGCCGCTATGGACCGAAAGAGCGCCAACGTTGTCCTGTGCGATCATATTAAGGGTGTCATCCATGACAGAATCCACTTCATGATCTTCCAGCAGCTTGGGCGTGCTCAGATTGACAACATCCTGCACAGCTGCGGGGGTGGAGCCGGAATCGTCCTTGTCGGTGCGCGTGAACGTAAAGGGATGGAATGTATTGATGCCGGAAATTTCCATGACGGTGTCCTCTATTATATGGCCGCATGCGCGGGTGGGGTCAAACTTTCCGCTTGGGACGGATGTTCTAAAAGTATGCAATTTGAATGCCACCAATCGTATCGGGCAATTTTTCCCTGTCCCGGCACGGTAGAGACTGATGGAGACGTATTTGGAGTGTCGGGCACAGGCGGACAACCCACCGAAAATACATGGATGGCCTATGGTGCTGGTGAAAATCACGTATGGCAAAGCGTACATATGATGCCCGGCTGTTTGCCAGCTTTGAGAACGTGAAGCAAATAAATTGACGGTCCCAGCCTGCGCCTTATCCGCGTGCATCTGGGGTTGCCCTGTTGTTACAGGTGAGATGTTCGCACGTGATTACGATTGTCTAACAGTCCGGCGGGTAACGAGCCATCATAGAGGGCTGACGCCGCACAGCTGAAAAAATGGTGTTGGCCGCGTGAGGCAGCAAGAGCCAGTTTATTGGGGGATTGCTCCGGCGGCTGCCGCCGCCTGCCGCCGTTGAGGTGTTGGTGCGGCTTCAGGCCTTCGGTGGTGGCTGCGCAAAGAACCCCGGCTATTACTTGAGGCGGTTAAGCGCCACAACACGAGTGCCGTGAATCTTGAGAATGCAGCACGCCCCAACGCGGCGTGGATTCTGCCAAAATCGTACTTTGGCAGAATGACAACTTTAAAATGTGATGCATTTCAAAATTACTCTGCGCTAAGGACGACAGGCAAGAAGTAACGTATGGCAAGGTATGCGTGTAAATAAATCCGCAGGCGGCGGCGTTGCCTCAGCATACCACCACCGAGCACAGGTTGGGGCTAAAGACGGTTCAGGCGGTCAGCGGAATTTCATCTTCGTTGTCGTAATAGTCTTCAAGGCAGGCACGCAGGCGGTTGGAGCCCGAGGCAAGGATGTCATTCCATTTGAGATTCGGCCCTGGCGAATCCCAATTGAGTTCTTCAGTGAATAAAAGGCGCAGGGCAGTACCCTCATCGCACAGGTTGCGGCAGAGGCCCATTTTTTTTGAAAGAAAAATGTAGGGCGGTGCAGTTGCCGGAGCTGTACTGGGCACAATGAAGAAAAGGTAGGAAAAATTGCTTGTTCTGGAAAGTTTGGCGAGGTCATCAGGAATGCAGGCACATACGCCGCCCGCAGAAATGTTCACCAGTGGCAGCGGGTTGGGGTGGCTGGAGTTGTAGTATTGGGCCAGCAGGCCACGCAAATCAGTTCTTGTGGCGGGGACTTCTTCCAGGGGAACAACGCCCGCAAGGCGACTACGGTCTGTGCTCCAGGGGATCCTTTTGTCGCGGCGCATCTGACGCACAGAGCAGTTGTTGGCAAGACGCAGGCGCAGGTTGCGCAGCTCGTTTTTTTCGTTGTATCCGACTTCCAGCACTTGGCCCGGCCCTTGATACCCCAAGCGAACCTTGCCGGAAGAACTTTCCTCTTCCAGGCAAAAAAAGAATTCGCAGGTGTTTTCCAGAGCTTTGCTTTTTCCCGGAATCACTTCTTTGTGGCGCACTATGAACTGTGCCTCACGGCCCTCAACACTGCGGAATTTACCGTGCAAAACCATGTCTGTCAGGCAGCCCTGATGAAACAGGCAGCTTCTGACACGCACGCTGACCCTTTGCCGCATGGCGCAGGCAAATGCTTCTGTTGTGTTGGAGTTCCAGAGACAGTAGGTGTTGGCAACGCTCATTTAGCTCTCATTCTGTGCTGCCTGGGGGCGGCTGTTTTTGCGAATGGAAGACTTCTCCCGGAGCATTATTCATAGTCAGGATGAAGTAAAAATCTTCGGGATACGCACAGAGGCTTTTTCGTAAGGCTGGACAGAGTTTGCCGTTCAGATGAAAAGCCGACCTGGCAGGCAGGTATTATGGCATAAAAGCTAATGAGTTATATTACGATACTGCTATCAGTTAGTCAATGAAAGCGGCGGTTTGTTTTGCTTGTCGTAAAATGTTGCGCATGCAATGAATAATTTTATCACAGTTATTGCCTGATAGTGCAATAAGCTAGGCGTATTGTGATTAGTCAGTTTTAAAAAACCCTATATGTGAAATATAAAAATATACTTTCAAATTAATATATGAAAAACTTTTATGTATTGCAGTCATGTTACAGCAATTCTGGTAAAAATACTATTTCTATTGCTGTCAACTATTTAGATTGTCAGCATATAATGCTGGCGCACAATACTTTAAAGATATGCACTCTCAGTTCAAACACGTCTGCTGCGGCGCGTACCTATCAGATAAATAGCCTTCTGCAAGCATGTTGGATTCGCGGCCGCACCATTTGAAGCATCCGCAGTGTTGCTGGCCTGCCTTGTGGAGCGACTGCGTCAGCGGCTTGGGCACGTGCTGCAGACAAGAGCAGAAGTTGCGCTTGCGTTTTCACGTCGGGCGTTTGGCTGGGCCGTCCCATCGTTTTCCGCAAAAACTATTTAAGTCATGTTGTGGCAGTTTTTGTCTGTGGTCAAATGACGTTTATGCAGCAACATACGGCTAAAATGTAACACAACTATTACTGCATTTCATTGGGCAGCATGCGTCCTTTTTTTCATGTACGTTGCGTGGAACAACGAAAACGGGCTGCCCTTGCAGGCAGCCCGTTTAAGCGTTTGGTCAGGAGATGCTTAGCTTTCCTGCTTTACCTTGGACTTGGTCATGGCCAAGCCCATGCCTTCGAAAAGTTCGAAGATGGCAAAGCCGTACCACAGGGTGTAGAGCACATAGAAGATGAGCATGGCGCTCATGAGAATAAGATGCTCGGAGACCTTGGCAGGCGGCACGCTGAAGAAGTTGTTGCCGGGTTCGATGGCGCGACGCATTACGTTGTCAACGACCTGGGCTTCTTCAATCTTGTGCTGCTTTTGCAGTTCCTTGATGCTGGGCGAAAGCAGATACCACCAGGCTGCCGCAACTTTGAGGGCAGGCTGGCCGTCATATTTCTGCTCAACGGCATTAGCATCGTTTTTGTACAGGTTGTCAGCGTCATCAGTGGCCGAAGTCAGGATAACGCCGAGGTCGCCGGAGAAGGTGACCTTGCTGTCTTCAACGCGCACTTCAGTAGCGCCGGACTTTTCAAGCACGAACCCGGCCAGAGCAGCCATGTCAGCTTTTTTGAATTTGATGCTGAGCTGAACAGACTTGCCATCCATGGTCTTGACGCTGTTACGCACGCCAGGAATGAAGTAGGAAGACCCCTTGGACAGTTCGTTGAATACGTTGTCCGCGTACTGCAGACCGGTCATATGGTTACCAAGCTCATCCTTCATGAGGGGCATGAGCATGATCACGAAAAGGATAAGGAACGAAACCAGCAGCAGGCAACCACGGATAAAGGGTGCTTTAGCATGTACGAGCATAATCAGGCCTCCCCTCTGAGCTTGCCAATATTAAGGAAGAACTTGCTGAATACCCAGACACCGAAGAACGCCACAACGACCCAGAAAACGACGTTGCCCACGCTTTCGATAATACCCACAACGCTGGGCGACCAGTTCAGCACTTCCATTTCCACCAGCTTTTTGGGCAGGGTGGCGGCGCGGTTGATAAAACCGGCAATGATGGAGATTGCGTAGAAGCCGCGGATGTGGATGCCTTTGACCACCTTGGTGGTCAGAGCGCCAACCTGGATGCCAAGCAGTGAACCGAGCAGCATGCCGATGGCCAGGGTGTAGAACACGTAGCCGTAAATGGCGTACTGACCAATGGCGGCAAAACCAGCGGTAAAGATAATTTGCAGAATATCGGTACCCACGGTGGTCATTGAGGACACGCCGAAGATGTACACGAACATCGGGAAGGTGACAAAGCCGCCGCCCACGCCCATAATGGCGGCCAAAAGGCCCACAAACACGCCGCCTGCGGCGACAATCCAGCCGGAAATGCGGCGGCCGCCAGGCACAAGGTCTTCATCAAAGGAAATCATTGGGGGCATGCGAAAGCCCTGAAGCTTCACAGCGAGGCCAGTCATGCCTGAGCCGCCGCCGTGGGCGTCCTGGCTGGCGCCAGCGCCGCCGCGCGAGCTCTTCAAGAAGTCAAACAAAGCATAAAAACCAAGAAAACCTAACAAAACAGCATAAATACTACTAATAAACAGTTCTGAAAGCAGGGGGTCGGCGTTGTAAAGGCCTTTATTGATGGCGCCGCCGATAAATGTTCCGATAATGGACCCGGCCAGAAATGCTACGGCCAGTTTGCCCGAAACGTTTCCGAGTTTTTTGTGCACCGTGGTGCCCATGATGGCTTTGGCGAAAATGTGGAACAGGTCTGTGCCCACCGCCAGGATGCCTTTGACGCCCACGGCCATAAGCGCCGGGGTAATGATGAAACCGCCGCCAGCGCCGATACACCACCAACATCTTCCTG
>NZ_JASGDK010000186.1:0-14649 GCF_047607245.1 Desulfovibrio sp. | reverse complement strand
CGACCAGGCATAGGTCAATAAGCTTGATGGCTACAAAAGGTGCGGCCAGTCCTCCCAACCCGTAAATGAAGAGGTTACGGCGCAGCAGGTGTTCGGAACACTCCTCACGGTACTTCACGCCTCGCAGGGCCAGGGGAATAAGCGCCACAATAATAAGCGCGTTATATATGGTGGCGGCAAGGATGGCGCTGTGCGGGCTGTGTAGGCCCATAATGTTAAGCGCCCCCAGACCGGGGTATAATCCCATAAATAGGGCGGGGATGATGGCAAAGTACTTGGCCGCGTCGTTGGCCAGGGAAAAGGTTGTAAGGCTGCCGCGCGTCATGAGCAGCTGCTTGCCGATACGTACGATGTCCAGCAGCTTTGTGGGCGAAGAATCAAGGTCCACCATATTTCCAGCTTCTTTGGCCGCCTGGGTCCCCGTATTCATCGCAACGGCCACATCAGCCTGTGCTAGAGCCGGGGCATCGTTGGTTCCATCGCCGGTCATCGCCACCAGATGTCCTTTTGCCTGAAATTCACGGATGAGGGTTAGTTTGGCTTCTGGGGTGGCTTCGGCCAGAAAATCGTCCACACCAGCCTCTGCGGCGATGGCAGCCGCAGTAAGTGGATTGTCGCCGGTAATCATGACCGTTTTTATGCCCATGCGGCGCAGTTCGCCAAATTTTTCTCTGACGCCGTCCTTGATGATGTCCTTGAGATGTACAACACCAAGCACAGTGGCATCGCGGGCCACCACCAGCGGAGTTCCGCCCTGGCGGGCAATGGTGTTGACTTCTTCAGCGCAGTGCGAGCTGATGTGACCACCCCTGTTCTCAACAAAGATGCTAACGGCATCGGCTGCCCCTTTGCGGATGGAAGAATTCTGCACGTCAACGCCACTCATGCGGGTTTGGGCTGTAAAAGGCACAAAAATCATACTGCCGTCATTTTGTTCTCTAGTGCGTTGGGGTGATATGGTTTCGGCAAGCTGTACAATGCTGCGTCCCTCAGGAGTTTCGTCCGCCAGCGAGGCAAGCTGTGCCGCGTGGGCCAAATCCTGTTCGCTGTGGCCATCCACTGGTTTGAAAGCCACGGCCTGCCGATTGCCAAGAGTAATGGTGCCTGTTTTGTCCAGCAGCAGCACATCCACATCGCCTGCCGCTTCAATGGCGCGTCCGCTCATGGCGAGAACATTTGCCCGATTCAGACGGCTCATACCTGCGATCCCTATGGCTGAAAGCAGCGCGCCGATAGTAGTTGGGGCTAGGCACACATACAGCGCCACCAGCGACGTAAAGTCAGCAGGATTGGGGGCGTGCCCCTGTTCCGCAGCAAAGCGTGCGAAGCACCACAGAGAACCCGTAACCAGCAGGAAAATAATGGTAAGCGCCACCAGCAGAATATTCAGGGCTATTTCGTTGGGAGTTTTTTGCCGGGTGGCCCCCTCAACCATAGCAATCATTCTGTCCAGAAAACTGTGGCCTACCTGGCTGGTGACACGTATCACCAGCCAGTCGGAAAGAACTGTGGTGCCGCCAGTTACGGCACTGCGATCACCGCCGCTTTCACGGATAACAGGGGCGGATTCGCCCGTGATGGCGCTTTCATCCACCGAAGCTGCGCCTTCTGTAACGTCGCCATCGGCGGGAATCTGCTCCCCGGCATGAACCAGCACGTGATCGCCGGGTCTAAGGTCAGTGGATGGCGTCATAACGTGCATGTCGTGCGTGGAGGGATTCGGCAATCGGCGGGCGGTGACGTTTTTACGTGCTTTGCGCAAGCTTTCAGCCTGCGCCTTGCCCCGCCCCTCGGCAATGGCTTCGGCAAAGTTGGCAAACAGTACTGTGAACCACAAAATTACGGCTACGGCGCCAGCAAATCCGGCTTGCACGGTGTGGACTGAAAGTGCTCCTGAACCACCCAGAACGGCCAGTATCGTGGTCATGATGGCGGAAAGATACACGGTGAACATGACAAAGTTACGAGCTTGGGAGCGGGGAGCTAGCTTGGCAAACGAGCTTGCCAACGCTTTTTGCAGCATGCGGCTGCCATTCGTGGTTTGTTCTGATTTTGCGGACATAACATTATCCTTGATGCGCGATATTCAGGCTACCGTGCCATTTGTAAATGTTCGGCCACAGGGCCAAGGGCAAGCGCTGGAAAAAAACTCAGCGCGCCCACAAGCAGCACCACAAAGACCAGCAGAAAAACAAATAAACCACTGCTTGTAGAAAGCGTGCCAGCGCTGGTGGCCATGTTTTTTTTGCGTGCCAGGCTTTCTGCAATCGCAAGAATAGCGGCGATGGGCACGAATCGGCTGGCCAGCATAAGCACGCTGAGCAGAACATTGAGGAACGGTGTATTGGCGTTTAACCCGGCAAACGCCGAACCGTTGTTGGCCCCGGCGGATGTTGCTGTGTAAAGAATTTCACTGAACCCGTGTGGCAGAGGGTTGTTAAGGCTTTCCACAACCTGCGGTGCGAGGCACATGATGCCGCTGCCGATCAGGATGATTACGGGAGTTGCCAGACAAACTATTGCAGCCACCTTCATTTCAAAAGGTTCAACTTTTTTACCCAGGTATTCCGGGGTACGGCCCACCATAAGTCCGGCTAGGAACACGGTCAGCAATACAAAGGCCAACATGCCGTAAAGGCCGCTGCCCACGCCGCCGTAAATAACTTCTCCCAGTTGCATGAGCACCATAGGCACAAGACCGCCTATGGGCGTTAAACTATCGTGCATGGCATTGACCGCGCCGTTGGACGCGGCTGTGGTCGAGGCCGCCCATACAGCGCTGCCAACTATGCCGAAACGCGTTTCCTTGCCTTCCATATTGCCGCCGGGCTGAGCGATGGATCCGCCTTGCGGGGTAAGATTTACTAATCCGTTTTGAACAAGTTGCGGAGTTGCTTCCTGCTCTGCCCACACCGTGAAGCCAATTGCGACTGTCAACAGCAGGAACATGGCGGAAAACAAGGCGATGCCCTGGCGCATGTCGCCTACTTTCTGGCCGAAAGTGAAGCACAATCCAGCGGGAATGAGCAAAAGGCCCAACATTTCCAGCATATTTGACAGGGGGGTGGGGTTTTCGTGCGGGTGGGCAGAGTTGACGCCGTTATAACCGCCACCATTGGTACCCAACTGTTTGGGCGCTACCTGCGAAGCCTGCGGCCCCATTGGAACCATTTGCTCGGTAACGGCTGTTCCGTCTTCTGTGGAAAGCGGTTCCAGCAGGGCAACAGTTTTGTAGTCTGAGAAGTTTTGCGGCACGCCCTGCCACACAAGCAGAAGCGACAGCACAAGAGAAAACGGCAAGAGGATATACAGAGTGCCCCTGGTGACGTCAGCCCAAAAATTACCCAATGCCGCAGTTCTCGAAGATCGCAGGCCCCGTATAAAAGCAAACAGAACGGCAATGCCCACAGCGGCGGAAGCGAAGTTCTGCACTGTAAGCCCGGCCATCTGCGCCAGATAGCTCATGGAGCTCTCGCCGGAGTAGGCCTGCCAGTTGGTGTTGGTGACAAAGCTTACGGCGGTATTCAGGGCAAGGTCCCAGCTTGTGTCGGGTATGCCTTGCGGATTCAGGGGCAGCGTATGCTGCACCATAAGCAGAAGAACAAGAATCACTATGCTGACGGCGCTAAAGGCCAGCACGCAGCCCAGGTACCGCTTCCAGCCCATTTGTTCCGTGGGGTTCACCCCCAGAATTCGGTACAAGGCGCGTTCACAAGGCGCAAGTAAGGAAAGGATGCTCAGCGACTCCCCGTCCATGACCTTGCCCATGTACACCCCCAAAGGCCACGCAAGCACGGCCAATACCAGAAGGTACAGTGCGCATTGAAGAATGACATTTTCCATAAAATCCTCCTGCGGGTGGTGAACCTTTCCCGCAGAAGCACGGTATGAAAAACAGCGTGAAATTGGTGTTAAATTTAGGCAGATGGTATTAAATCTATCTTAAATTGCAGAGGTGACCCCATACGTCATGAATCTTGCGCAAATGCCGTAAGTCCTTATTTGAAATCACCATCAAAAAGAGCTTATTACGTGAGCAGCGATTTTTAACCTTGCAAAGAATTGCGAAAATCTTGTTCCTTATAATTAACAACATATATTTTATTTTTTATGCAAATAGAGAATAAGCCAGGCACGCCTTTCAGGCGTATCTATCGCCTTCAATGTATATGCGCGAGATTTCAGGGAGTGATAAAACGCGGGGGGATATGCCAATAGATGATATAAAAGTCTGAGCCGGAAAAACACTCAGTAAGGCCGTGCTGATGGGCGAACACACATGCTGTTTGCCGGGAAAGGCGGCACAGGTTGAAAAAACAGGATCGCCGTCAGCAGAAAAAGCAGGCGCATACCAGCGCTTCTGCCCAATAGTGTATAGCCAGTCAGCTGGCTATACACCGACATATCTACGCTTATCACCACATAATCGGGTTGTTGTAGCAAGGTTGCAATGTGTGCGTCGCAGCTTTTTCAGCAGTGGCGCGCAGTAGCCCACGTTGAATGCCAGGTTGCGCCCATCGTCCACATGAGAATCAGAAATGTGTGCTGCCAGTCAGCATTTTTCCTCAAGATTTTCCATTATTTTTAATCGCGGCAGGATGTGGCGATAAAGTCCGGCTTTGTCGCAAAATTGTAACATCCCTGTCTGTAATGCAAAAAACGCAAATGCTAGCGTTCCCGCTACAAGTCGCAATACAGGGTGATTCAAATCAAAATTGTTCCAGATACCTCTGGAGTATGATCCGAAACTGCCCCAATTATGCGATGCATGAAAGGAGCTAAGCTTGTCCGCAATTCGCCTTGAAAACGTGTGTAAACAGTGGGGTGCAACCCACGCTGTAAAGAACGTATCCTTTGAAATCAATGAAGGCTCGCTGCTTGTACTGCTCGGGCCTTCAGGCTGTGGAAAGTCCACCACACTGCGTCTTATTGCCGGACTGGAAAGTGTTTCCGGAGGGCGCATCTATATTGGTGACCGCGACGTAACCGACCTGCCCCCGGCGGAGCGCCATCTGGCCATGGTTTTTCAATCGTACGCGCTTTTTCCACACCTCACAGTACGGGAAAATATTCTCTTTGGCCTCATGGTGCGCAAAGTGTCGAAGGCTGATCAGAAGCGTCGGCTGGACAACGCTGTTGACGTACTCGGACTCTCCGGCCTGCTGGACAGAAAGCCCTCCGCACTTTCCGGCGGGCAGCAGCAGCGTGTGGCCCTTGGCCGTGCCCTTGTGGCCGAGGCGGCCGTGTGCCTTATGGACGAGCCACTCTCCAACCTTGATGCCAAGCTCCGGCTCGAAATGCGGCGCGAAATTCGCGACCTGCAGTTACGCCTTGGCATGACTATGGTCTATGTTACCCACGACCAGACTGAGGCTATGAGCATGGCCGACACAATCATTCTGATGCAGCACGGACATATTGTGCAGAACGACGCCCCTGTTGCGATATACTCAAAACCCGCCACTACCTTTGCGGCCAGCTTTATCGGCACGCCGCCTATGAATCTAATGAGTGTCGCTATGTGCAAGGGGCAGGCAGTCATCACGGGCAATGAATACTGCCCGGTACCGGCCACTGTTACCGCCGAATGCACGCTGGGCATACGCCCCGAGCATATTCAGGTAACGGCCGACGGTCCGTGGGAAGCCGAAGTGATGAGTATGGAGTACCTTGGTGCGGATTCCGTGCTGACGTGCAGCCTGGGCCAGCAGCAGGTGGCCGTACAGATGGCGGGTAATTCCGGTTTCAAGCCCGGCCAGAAGTTGCGGCTGAACTTTGACGCCGATGCCATGCATTTTTTTGAAGCGAAAACAGGTAAGCGTTTACGCGCAGGATAAGCGGCTGGGCAGCTTGCGCAGTGGCTCTGCTGCAGTTTGTCGTCCTCCTGTCATAATCCTTTAATTTCGATACACATTTGTCCACAATTGGTAACATTCAGGCGATAGTACGGATGCAGCCCCAAACCCTTTGAGGAGAAATCTATGAAATGTTTTCGCCCGTTGTTTTTGGCAATTTTTTGTGTCTGTCTGAGCGCTGGCAGTGTACTGGCGGCCCAGACCAGCCTCACATTCTATTTTCCCGTTTCAGTGGGAGGCCCCATCACCAAGATTGTTGAGGGCATGACCCAGGAATTCATGAAGGAAAACCCTGATATCAAGATTACCCCCGTGTATTCTGGCAACTATCGCGATACGCTCACTAAGGCCCTCACCGCCCAGCGCGGGGGCGAGCCGCCGCACGTAGCCGTGCTGCTTTCCACCGACATGTTCACCCTCATCGATGAAAACGCCATTGTCTCTTACGATGAAATCGTGGGCAAGGACAACATGGCCTTCACCAAGGACTACTTTCCCGGTTTTATGCGGAACAGCCAGACCGAAGGCAAAACCTGGGGCATTCCCTTTCAGCGTTCGACCATCGTGATGTATTGGAACAAGGAAATGTTCAAGGAAGCCGGCCTTGATCCTGAAAAAGGCCCCACCACTTGGCAGGAACTGGTTGAAATAGGCAAAAAACTCACCAAGAAGGACGAATCCGGCAAAGTCACCCAGTGGGGCGTTGCTATCCCCAGCACTGGCTATGCCTACTGGATGCTTCAGGCTCTTGCCATCACTAACGGCGTTGAGCTGATGAACGACGCGGGCAACAAAGTTTTTTTCAATAATCCCAAGAATATCGAAGCTCTTCAGTTTCTTGCTGATCTGGCCTACAAGTACGAAGTGTCGCCCACGGGCACTATTGACTGGTCCACCACCCCCCGCGATTTCTTTGAGCGTAAAACCGCCATCATGTGGACTACTACCGGCAACCTTACCAACGTGCGCACCAACGCCAAGTTTCCCTTCGGCGTGGGCATGCTGCCTGCCAATACTCGCCTTGGCTCACCCACAGGCGGCGGCAACTTCTACATTTTCAAAAATTCCTCGATTGAAGAACGTAAGGCTGCAGTCAAGTTTGTGCAGTGGATGACCACCGCCGAACGCGCCGCTCAGTGGGGCATCGACACTGGCTATGTGGCCGTGCGTCCCGATGCATGGAAGACCGAACGTATGGAAGACTACGTCAAGGTTTTTCCCTATGCTGCCGTGGCCCGTGATCAATTGGCCCACGCCGTACCTGAGCTTTCCACCCACGAAAATCAGCGCGTGACCAAGTCATTAGATGACGCCATTCAGGCTGCCGTTAACGGCTCCAAGAAGCCTGATGCCGCTCTTGAGGACGCCCAGCGTGAAGCTGACCGCATCCTGCGTCGCTACCAAAAGTAAGTATTGTGCTGCCAGGGAGGTACCTCCCTGGCAGCTTTTCAGGATTTTACCAGACGCAAGAGAGCAAGCCCCTATGTTCAAACCTGAAACCACGCGGCAAATCAACGCATGGCTGCTTCTGCTACCCGGCTTTATTTTGGTGGTGGCGTTCACGCATTTTCCTGCAGTGAGCACATTTATCCACAGCTTTTTTATGGATGGGCGGGGGGGAGTGCCAGCCCAGTTCGTAGGTCTTGAGCAGTACCGTTATCTGCTGGATGACGAGGTCTTTCTCAAATCGTTACGCAACAATCTCATCTTTGCCTTCTGCACCATCCCCTGTTCCATGTCGCTGGCAATACTTATGGCCTTTCTGGTCGATGCGCGGCTGACCGGACAGGCATTTTTGCGATTGTGCTACTTTGTGCCTACCGTGCTGCCGATGATCGCTGTGGCTAACATCTGGCTGTTTTTTTACACGCCGGATTACGGGCTGCTTGAGCAAGTGCGCTTTTTTCTGGGCGCAACCACAGGGATAAACTGGCTGGGCAGTGAACAGACCGCACTGTTTTGCGTAATCACCGTTGCTGTGTGGAAGGATTCGGGCTTCTTTATGATTTTCTATCTCGCTGCCCTGCAGCAAATTCCACCCAGCCTGGCGGAGGCGGCCATGCTTGAGGGGGCCTCGCGGTCTTATTATTATCGGCGCGTGGTCATCCCGCTGTTGATGCCCACCACGCTTTTTGTGCTCATCAACGCCACCATCAACGCCTTCCGTATGGTGGACCACCTCTTTGTGCTCACGCAGGGCGGCCCTAACAACGCCACTTCGTTGCTGCTCTACTACATTTACGAAACCAGCTTCAAATTTTGGGATACGGGCTATGGTGCAACGCTGACAATGGTTCTGCTGGCCTTTCTGGGGTTAGCCGCCTTTGTACAGTTTGGCATCATTGAAAAGAGAGTGCACTACAGATGAACGAACAGCGCAACGTGTATGATAGTCGTGGGTTTTCGCGCATACTGGACACCACTGCAGCCTGGGTGCTTGCTATTTTGTGGGCCTTGCCGCTCTTTTACGCTATCTGGACAGCCTTTCACCCGGCGGAATTTTCTACCCGCTTCAGCCTGACAGGCCCGCTGACGGTTGAAAATTTTGCCAACGCCTGGAAGGCCGCGCCCTTTGCCCGCTATTTTGTCAATACCATCATGCTGGTTACATTGACCACAGGTATGCAGCTTGTGCTTTGCACTCTGGCGGCCTACGCTTTTGCCCGGTACGATTTTAAGTGCAAGGGCATCGCCTTTGCACTTATTCTTATGCAGCTCATGATTATGCCCGATGTGCTGGTGGTGGAGAATTACTCCACCATGTCCAAGATTGGCGTGCTTGATTCCACCCTTGCCATCAGCTTGCCCTACATGGCCTCAGCCTTTGGCATTTTTTTGCTGCGGCAGACCTTCAAGAGCGTTCCTAAGGAGTTGGAGGAAGCCGCTGCGGTAGAAGGGGCCAATACCCTGCAGGTGCTCTGGCACGTGTACGTACCGCTGGCCAAGCCTACATACGCGGCCTACGCACTGGTTTCCATCAGCACACACTGGAACAATTTTCTCTGGCCGCTCATTGTGACCAATTCCGTCAATTCGCGCCCACTTACAGTTGGCCTGCAGATATTCTCGGCGACGGAACAGGGCGTGGACTGGACTATCATTACCGCTGCCACGCTTATGACCTCCGGTCCGCTGCTGGTGGCCTTTCTGTTGTTTCAGCGGCAGTTTGTTCAGTCATTCATGCGGGCTGGCATCAAATAGAACAGGCTTGCCCACGATACAAAAAGTCCCAATGGTCGCCAGCTCGGTAGCCATTGGGGCTTTTTACTTATGTCTTTCTGTCGTTGCCGGATTATTTTGTGGTGGCACCATACAGTATCTCTGCGGACTTGAGGTGTTGAATCTAATGCTGAGTTGCCGCCGGCAATGAGGTCAACTGCTCCATAATATTGCTCTCCATCAATCTTGGTCATGTTGTTTGGCTCGTCAGGGTAATGGTGCGACATCACTGAAGGCCACAGGCATGATGGCAGACCACGCACGGCAACAGAAAATTTCAATATCGGCGCAGACAGAAAGATAGCGAATGGGGTTCGAGGGCTGCATTAGGCGGTCCTTCGGAAGGGAGGAGAGGAGAGAGAAAAGGTAGTAGGCTGGTAGCAGCAGCAAAAAAGATTTACCCTTTGGGAGAAAATGGGCCAGCAAAATCACATTGTGCAGATTGGGTGCAATTGGGCGTAAAAAAGGTATGAAAAAAGGGCTTACGCTTTGCGTAAGCCCTTACTTTCTTTTGGCTCCCCGAGACGGACTTGAACCGCCAACCTAGTGATTAACAGTCACCCGCTCTGCCAATTGAGCTATCGGGGATCGTTCAGGCAAGAAAGTGTTTACGGAAAATCCTGAGTAAGGTCAAGCAAAAAAAGCAAATAATTTAAATCATATTTTTATAAGGCGTGTCAGCTTCTTTTCATACCGTTCAGCTTCGCTATAAACACAACCGCAATAGGGCTGGCGATACAGCTCCATTTCTTTGGACCGATCAATGCCTTCCTGCCAGTCTTCCCGAAAATCCCTATACACGAAATCAGGCCCAGTGCCGTCTGTGCATGCCAGGCGCTCTCCTGTCTGTCTGATGACCTCGTGAGGCTGATAGCGTGAGTAAAGCAGGCTGCTGCTCACAAAGGCGAAACCCAGCTGTCTGGCAGTGGCAAATGCCGCTTCAATACGGCTGGCGCAGCAATATGCGCAGCGTTGGGGGGCAGTATCTCGTCCTGCTACGGCGCGCAGCCAGGATGTGATGTTCCAGCTGGCGTCATCATACAAAATGGGAATGCCGAGCCGTTGGGCGCATTCGCCCGCCGCTTCCCTTCTGCGCAGGTATTCAGACAGGGGGTGTATGTTGGGATTCATATACCATGCTGTGACAGCAAAACCCTCATCCAGCAGCCGCGTGATCGGCATGACAGCGCAAGGGCCGCAACAGACGTGCAGCAGCAGGTTACGCGAATCGCATTTGGGGGTGAAATCGTTCATCTCGTGTTCGGCGGTGACAGAGGGCATAGGCTCAGGGAGGGGCGTTTGAGTAGCCTCCGGAAAGGCGTGCTTTCCGGAGGCTGTAATTTGCACGTCTGTTAAGGACGCACTGATATTTCAAGACATTTGCTGTAGGCCTGCTCCATTTCACGCAAGCTGTCGCGTTTATGGTTGAGCAGATACAGGGCGAGTTCAGGTGAGGCGCTATAGATGCACTTTTCTTTGCTTTCTGCGCGCATCATGCGGCGTAGTTCCCGCAAGACCTGAAGAGCCTGCCATTCAAGATTGCGGCGCTGGCCCGTGCCGCCGCATGCGGGGCAGGTTTCCATCGTGATGGCCAGAGCAGACGAACCTGTGCGCTGGCGAACCAGCTCCAGAAGACCAAATGAACTCATGCGGCCCACATCGTGCCGGGCGCGATCATTTTTCATGATGGTACGCAGGGTTTTTTCCACCTCAATGACGTGCTTTTTGTCGCGCATTTCAATGAAGTCGATGACAACCTGCCCGCCGATGTCACGCAGCTTGAGGTGCCGGGCGATAGCTTCTGCGGCTTCCATATTTGTTTTATGGGCCATAGCTTCAAAATTGCCCTTACCGGAAATTTTACCAGAGTTGATGTCAATGGCCATAAGAGCTTCTGTCTGGTCAAAAACCAGCCGCCCGCCCGATGGCAGCAAGACTTCACGGGTGTAGATCTGGTCCAGCTGGCGGCGCAGGTTGAACCGTTCCCACATGGAGGTGCGCACATCGCTGTGCAGACGCACCAGATCGCTTTTGCGGGGGAACAGCAGATTGACGGTTTCGCGAATGCTCTGGGCCACATCTTCGTTGTCCACCCAGATCTCGCCCACGTCTTCCGTCAGATAGTCACGCACTGCGCGTTCAGACAGGCCCGGCTCCTGATAGATAAGGGAAGGGGCCGTAACTTCAGTGGCTTTCTTGCGTATATCACGCCAGACGCGCTTTAAATACTGCAGGTCGTTCTTGAGCGTCGTCTTGGTGGTGCCCGCGCTGACCGTGCGAACGATGACGCCCAGGCCCTGGCCGGGGTCAATGCCATTCATCATTTCGCGCAGGCGGCTGCGTTCTTCGTCGTCGTCTACCTTGCGCGAAACCCCGATCTGTTCCTGCCCGGGGGTGAGCACAAGAAAACGTCCGGCAAGGGAAAGCCACGTGGTCAAAAAAGCGCCTTTACTGCCCGTGGGTTCCTTTACAACCTGAACAAGCACTTCTTGTCCGGCTTTAAGCACCTTCTGGATTGGAGGAAATTTTTTGCCTTTGGCTGGCTCATGATGTGTCAGCCAGTATTCGGGATGAATTTCGTCAATCTGCAAGAAGCCGTTCTTGCCAGCGCCGTAGCTGACAAAGGCGGCCTGTAGATTTGTGTCGATATTATGGATGATGCCTTTATAGATATTACCTTTGATTTTGCGCTGATGCAGCATGTCTAGGTAATATTCCAGCAGCTGTCCGTCTTCAGTCAGGGCCACTTCCACCTGCTCGCCCGGCAGAACGCTGATGAACATACGCCGGCGTCCAGAGCTTGTTTCAGGCTTTGTCTTTCCCGCTACGGCTGCCGGAGCAGTTTTATTGCTGGCAGGTCTGGCAGCTTCGGGTTTTCCTTTGTCTGAAGTATTGGCTGGCGCTGGTGAGCGGGCCTGATCTGCTTCAACCGTGGTCTGACTCTGGCCGCTTTGTGCCACGCCATCCTTAACGTCATCATCATCCGCAGCGCTGTCGCCAGACTGCATTTCTACGGTATCGCCATTCTGTTCTTTTTTGCGGTTACGACCGCGTCCTCCACGGCGTCCGCGTCTATTCTTGCGGCGCGGCGCATCGCCGGAACCTTCAGCGTGTCCGTCTGCATCCTGCGTATCAGTCGCAGCTTCAAGCGCAAGGGTTTCAGAACCTGTAATGGCAAGCGATTCACGGCTGGTGATGGCCAGTTTTTCACCGGAAGCCAGAGCTAGTACCTCGCTTGAGGTGGCCGTGGCAGTGATGGAAAAAATCTGGTCTTCAAAAGCTGTTACAGCACTGACTGCCCGTGCGGCTTGGGGGGGCTTTTGACCCGCATTGGCGGAAGAGCCGTGAGTATTTGAGGGCTGGGCTGCATTGGCAGAAGCAGGGGAAGCAGGGGAAATTTTATTTTCAATATGTGCAGCAGGCTTTTCGGTGGAGCTTTGAACTGCCGTTTTTTTGCGGGGGGCCGCGGCGCGCGCTCTGGTAGATGGGCGGGCCTTGGGCGCGCCAGGAGACTTGGTGTCAATTCCGGCGCCTGCAGTGGCTTTGTTCACCTCTGCGCTGGCAGGTTTGCTAGCGGCGTTCTTGGGGACATCAGGCTTGGTGGCTTCTGTTTTGGCAACATCGGGCCGCGCCTGGGGCTTGGGCTCTTCGGCCTTTGAGGCGTGGCCCTTGGAGGTCGTGCTCACACCGGCTGGCGTTTTTTCCTTGGCTGCTGCCACCGAAGTTGTCTTGGTGCTTGCCTTTGCAGGGGCTGCGGTATCCTTGCCCGTCTTGGCCGTTGTCTTTCTACCGCGAGCGGCAGCAGATTTTGCGGTACTTTTTTTGCCGGAGTCAGCAGCAACAGATGCAGACGTATCGGCCTTGGGGGCAGAGGTTTTTTCTGCACTCTTGGCCGTGGTTTTGTCCGCACTGGCAGTGGCAGGTTTTACCGCTGTATCGGACGCACCGCCTGGCTTCTCGGCCTTGGCGGCATCAGGTGCTGCGCTTTTTTTACTGGCAACTGCTTTGCCTGCTGGTCTTCTGGTAGCTTTGGCCCTGGTAGCTTTGGGCGCGGAGTCCGCACTGGCGGATGAAGAGGAATCCTTGGGAGATGTCTTGGAAGCAGGGGAGGAGGGGGGCGAAGTTTTTTCCGCCTTTTTGGCAGATGCTGCGGGGGCAGTAGCTGTCTTTCCTCGGGCAGTGGGGCGTGCTTTGGGTTTGGAGGGCTTCGGGCTTGATTCGCCTGAATTTTTGGTCTCTGTCACGGGGGTTTCTTGGTCTTTGGTCATGAACGTCCTTTGTCTGCGGGGCGGGTTCGCCTCCACGAAAAATTTCAGCAGCATGCCTGAATTTCATAAGAAATCTACCGCAGCAGCACCGTGTGGCGCGCTTTTGCAGTAGGCATACTAGTCTGCTTGTTGGAGAGTACGTTTTTTTGAAAAATATGCAAGCTTTCCTGTGGAATGCGGGGGATGCAGGGCCATCTGTACATGGCTAGTCCAAACATTTTTTTAGTTATTTCAAATACACTGGCAGACTTTATCTGCCATAAAAATACCGCCCGGTTTTGAATTCGGGCGGCATCTTTATAATTATGCGAGAAGGGGCGTGAGCCAGCCCCTAGTCTTCTTCAAGAACCTTGAGTTCTGCTGATAACTGGCCGGAGTTGTAACGTAAAAGTACATAGCCACCCTGAGCCAGCGCGCCGGGGTTAACCACGATGGTGCGTCCCACGCGGTCTACCGCCCGCGCTTCATGAATGTGGCCGCACAGGCATATATCCGGCTGGGCTTCTTCAAGAAATTCGCGCACAGCTGTGGAACCGACGTGTATGTCGCCAGGAATGACATCGCAAGCTGTGTCCTTGGGCGGATTATGCGAGATAAGCACGCTGTGGGGATAGGTTCGTGCCTTTTGCCAGCAGCCTTCAAGCCATGCCGCGAAGGCAGACTCGGGAAATTCGCTGGGTGTGCCGAAAGGCGTGAAGGTGGAAGCGCCAACTCCAAAAATAGCCGTATCCGGCGTAAGCTCGCGTGTAACTGTGTGCAGGTTCCAGCCTTTTTCGCTAAGCCACTGGTCTACTTCCGGGCGGTCCATATTGCCTATCTGGGCAAGAATCATAGGATTATGGCTGCGCAAGGAATCCATCACCAGCTCTGCCTGCTTGACGCCGCCCGTCACCGTGAGATCGCCAGTGACGATGATGCCGTCAGCCTGGCCCAGTTCAGGAATTTTGGCAAAACGTTCAGTTTCGTCGTGGATGTCACCCACAGCGATCCAGAGGTAGTCCTGAGTGTCAGAGCTTGGCATGGCGGTGTGTCCTTTGTTATAATTACGCTGCAATGATGCTGCCATACTTCAGTACATAAGAAAAGGCCCGGCATGAGTGAAAAAAACACGGTGCAAGCCGATTACATGCCCATACCTCCTGACACGTCTGAATCCCCGGACGGACTGGCCGAACGCAAGCAAGAGCTGCGTGTGCGAATGGGTGCGCTACGGCGTGAACAGCCCGCCTCTCTTGCGAAAGAACGTGCAGAGGCCGCACAAAAGAATCTGCTCATGGCTGATTGTTGGCGTCAGGCGTCTTCAGTGG
>NZ_JASGDK010000185.1:0-7561 GCF_047607245.1 Desulfovibrio sp. | reverse complement strand
CTCGCTGCTGTTTCCGAGGGCCCACGACTTCAAGAGGGGAAAGAAAAAGAATTTGTCCGTTGGTTCCTGGGCAATGATTTGGAGTTGCCTGAAGACATGTTTGCCGCATCTTGGCAGGTTCATGCGTGGGAGAACATGAATGCCTCCAAAGCATATAAGATCTCAAATTTTTCATATGCTTTTCTTGATACCCGCCACTCAGATTCCGTTTCTCTCCTTGGTTGGGCCGACACTGTAAGCGGAGTGGGCGAAGACTTTCGAAGTATGTGTGAGGTCCTCAAAGGGCAGGATATAAAAGCATCTTTGCTAGATATTACTCCTTTTGCCCCCACAAGCAACGGAACGCCGTTGACTTCTCTCGCTGCCCCTCATGGGCTTGTAAATATCATGTGTTTAGCAGCTCAGGACATTTATAGACTCCAGCTAAACACACCTCCAGAATGGTGGGCCGGGCGCTACAACATCGGTCTTTGCCCTTGGGAGCTGCCTGAATGGCCGAAATCCGCCTCATTCGCCCTCGAAAAGCTGGATGAAATATGGGCCCCAAGCACTTTTATAGCGCAAGCTTTTTCGTCCTGCGGCAAACCTGTTACATATGTGCCTCATACTATTCGTCTGCAAAAAATAGATGGAGACCTGAGGCGAGAGTTAAATATTGACGTTGATACGATAGTCTTTCTGACTTGCTATGACTCAAATGCCTCCTATGCCCGCAAAAATCCCCTAGCTGTCATTCAAGCCTTCAATCAGGCATTCTCTGAAAAAAATCTTGACGTTTGTCTGCTCATCAAAACCATGAATGCCGAAAGACACTCGGCAGCATGGCAGGAACTGAAGGATGCGAACCAACTTGGCGACAGGGTAATATTTTTAAACGAGCGCTATGCTACTGAGAAGCAGACGTTGCTCTTGAACACCTGCGATGCTTTTGTTTCCTTGCATCGTTCTGAGGGTTTCGGTCGACTGCTAGCCGAGGCGATGTTTCTTGGAAAGTTGTTGATCGCCAGTAACTTCGGAGGAAATACTGACTTCACCACGACGGAAACTGCGTGTCCTGTCAACGGCAAATTGATCGATGTGAACTCGGAAGAATACCTTTTTGGCGAAGGGCAACAGTGGTTCGATGCCGATGTTGAGCACGCGGCAAATTATATGCGAGAATTTGCAGCTAATCCAAACAATTTTAGGTCACTATCTGAAAAAGGACGCAAGCATATCTTGGCATGCCATTCACCAGAAGCGGTTGGACAGATCGCCAAAAAAGCGCTCGTAAAAACCATGAGGCCCTTTAGATAATGCTTGAACCCATCACTGTTCTCTTCAACACCTACCCCATTGCCTTTGACTGCCCCGGCGGCGGCGAAGTGCAATTATTGCAGTACGAAAAGCACCTTCTTGATGCAGGCGTGCGTGTTTTGCGCTACGATCCGTGGAGCCCACAGTCACAATTTGAGGCTGCTGACATAGTTCACTATTTTTCTGTCATGGGGGCCTCATGGCTTTTTTGCCGCCACGCAGTTGAGGTTCGAAGAAAACCTCTGATTATTTCCCCCATCGTGTGGATAGACAAACCTGAGAAATATAATTTGCAAGATATTGGCTGGCTACTTGGCATGGCAACACACATCCTTCCCAATTCGCAGGCTGAATGCGACCAGCTTGCTGGGCTGTTTGGCATAGAGCCGACTCGATTTTCTCCCATAGTTAACGGCGTCAGTGATATTTTTTTCTCTCCTGTTGCACCCACCATATTTCGCGAACAGTACGGCATCCCTGAGCCTTTTGTCCTGTGCATGGGCAACATTGAAGAACGAAAAAATCAACTGCGTCTTATTGAAGCGCTTGCCGACACTACAATTCCTCTCGTGCTTGCCGGGCAAAGCAGAGAGTCCGAATACGCAACCAAATGCCGGAAACTTGCCGGAAAAACTGTACACTTCGTCGAAAACTTGGCCCACGGGAGCGAAATGCAGCGTTCGGCTTACGCCGCCGCGAGTATTTTGGTGCTTCCGTCAACGCTTGAGACGCCTGGCCTCGCGGCGCTTGAGGCCGCTGCTGGTGGAACCAGGCTGGCATTGACTCAAGAAGGCTGTACGAGAGAGTATTTTGGCACCTTTGCTGAATATTTCGACCCATATAACGTGGAAAATATGCGTGAGGCGATCTTGCGGGCGATGAAAAAACCCAAACCGCCGACTTTGTCTGTTTTTATCCGTGAACATTATACTTGGAAGCGAGCGGCTGAACAATTGGTAGCAACGTATCAAAAGATTTTAAGCAAAAGGGCTTAACGATATGCATCGCATCCTTATTCTAATCGGCACAAGGCCGGAAGCTGTGAAAATGGCTCCTGTGGCTATGGAGCTTCGTAGGCGCACAAATTTTGACACTCTACTATGCTCCACCGGTCAACATAAAGAAATGCTGAGTCAAGCTTTAAATGATTTTGGGCTAAATCCTGACCGTGACTTGGCCCTCATGAAAGAGCGGCAGAGCCTGGCCTCCCTAAACGCCGCTCTTCTTTCCTCCTTGGATGAGTTGTATGCGGAAGAACAGCCGGATATGGTTTTAGCTCAAGGAGATACTACCACAGTCATGGCAGCGGGGCTGACAGCCTTTTATCGGCATATTCCTTTTGGGCATGTAGAAGCCGGCCTGCGTAGTTTCAATCGCCTTGCCCCCTTCCCTGAAGAAATAAATCGAAAAATTGCTGGCTCACTAGCCGAATTGCATTTCGCACCAACGAATACATCGCAGAGTAACTTGTTAGCTGAGGGTGTACCAAGTAAAAATATTTTTGTGGTTGGAAACACTGTCATTGATGCCCTGCTCTGGACACGAGACCTTGTAAAAAAAGAGAATATTCCTCTGCCTGAGCCCGTGATAGCGGCCCTTGTTAAAGGGAAAAAAATGGTCTTAGTCACTGGACATCGCCGTGAAAGTTATGAAGCCGGATTTGAAGAAATCTGTCGAGGTATCTTGGCAGTCAGTGAGCGCCGACAGGATGTCTTTTTCGTATATCCAGTACACTTAAACCCCTTGGTGCGCGGGCCAGTCTTTTCTCTTTTGGGTGGCAAGGATAATATATTACTGCTTGATCCTCTGTCCTATCGCCCCTTCGTGGCCTTAATGCAAGCGGCGCATGTCGTACTGACTGATTCCGGAGGTATTCAGGAAGAGGCACCGGCTCTAGGCAAACCGGTGCTGGTTATGCGCGAAACCACTGAACGCCCTGAAGGAGTAGAGGCAGGGAATGCTGTCTTGGTGGGAACACAGGCTACGACCATTGCTGCACACCTTGATCGCCTTCTTGATGACGAGGACATGTATGTAAGCATGAGTCAGGCCCGCAACCCCTATGGCGATGGGCAGAGCGCCCGGCGTATCGTGGATATTCTGGAAAAACACCTGAGGCGTACTGCCTGATCTAAGGCTAGTGCTGCCGAGGCGTTACGCCATGCGTTGGCAAGCTTTGCCCACGTCATAAAGCTTGGGGGGCTCTCTCATTATTTGTGATTTCTCTCCATCAGAAGGCAATCCATTTTTAACACTTGGGCAACAGCCCACGACACGGTCTCCATCCATTTTGCGGTGGAGGCCGAGAGAAAATCAACAGATGTCATTTTCATTTTCGCAAAATACTGCCGTGGAAATTCTTCATGCTGCAATGATGCGGAGCTTTGGAGCGCCCCTTCGTCTTTCCCTCATGGGCAACTGCACCATCGCCCACTGTAGTCAAGACTCATCATGGCAAAGAGGAGCCCCCCCCCGGGGAAAGCTGCTTGTTTTTGGCCCGCCTGAAGCAGACATGACCAGCGCTCTTGGAATCGCACAAAGTACACCCTACTCTGCTTGGGCAGAACTGGACATCTGCGCCCCTGCCAATGGGGATATTCCGTATAATCAGAGCCCCGGTTATCTGCGCTATGGAGAGCATAGTCTGCTTGGAGGGCTTTCTTGCGCCATGCGTAAAAGGCCTTTCACCCGCTTTGATTATGCCGATGAGTGGAACAACCTTGGGTTTGGCAGAATCCGCACGGATGGTTCCATATGGGCCGCTCATGGCGGGTTTACGGCGGAAAAGGCCACAGAGTTGGCCGGGGCATACAACCAGCACATGGGTGAAGAGGCCCACTGCGGCGCGTACATGACCCTTTTTGATACCCCGAAGGCCTCTGTTCTCTGGTGTTCCCGCCCCGTGGGGCCTGTTGACAGTACGGAATGGAGCGTCATTGAGCGCTTTGTCAGCGACTGGCGCTCTGACCATCTGCCCTGCCTACCCTGCCTCTGCCAGACGCCGTACGGCTACCAATGCATCGTCACAATGCGCCTGGATTGCGACGAAGATGTCGGCTCTGCCCGCGATATTTTTACATGGTATGAAGGCCAGGGCATTCCCTTCTCGCTTGCCGTCAAAACCAGCCTTGCACTTGGCCCTGCTGACCTAGCCCTGCTTGAGGACGTACGCAGGGCCGAGGGAACATTACTGTCCCATACCCACACCCACCAATATAACTGGGGAAGCAGCATAGAGGGTGTCACCCATGAGGCTACGGCATCACGCCGCTGGTTTGCGGAAACATGGCCAGACACCCCGCCACCAGACCTTGCCGTATCCCCTTTTCACACCAATCCGTCATATGCCGTTCAGGGTATGATTCAAGCCGGGTTCGCTGGTTTTGTGTCCGGCATTATTCATAATGACCCGGAATACTTACTCGGCCGGGCAGGAATCGTCCCCTTTGCTGATGGAAAAATTGTCAGCATCAGCCAGCAATCCATGCTACACGGGGACTGCTATAGCCGCCAGGGAAAGAGCGTGCGTGCCCATGTCGATGCTTTTGCAGCACAATATGCTGCACGGGGAATATTCGGTTATCTTGATCACCCTTTCTCGACGCGCTACCAGTATGACTGGGAGAGCAAGGAGCAACGTCTTCAAGCGCATCAGCAGCTTATTTCTGCCATACGGAAACATAAAAATATCCTATTTTGGCCGCAACAAGAATGCTTTGACTTTGTCAAAGCGCTTGGCGCAGTGAGGTTGCTTGTTTCATCCACTGGAGCGGTTTCAGTTGTCTCTACAACAAAGAGGAACGACATCGTATATCGATACAAAGGATGTGAATACCGCATCAATGACGGAATATCCCTATAAGAACGTACTGCAGACCTAAGTCGGCATCCTTTTCTTGTTCAGGAAGGGGGGGGACAATATGACGATGTATAAACATCCTTTTCTTAGTAACACTAAAGTATAGCTTCCTGCGATCTCAGCCCCCACAAGCAATCCGCTATGTATACCCCATCGTCATCACCAAAATTGTTTTCAGAGCTGCTGGTGTGATGCATGGAGCAGAACTCCAGGATGCTGGGTACCTGATCCATCAGACAGTGATTTCTGAATGACGATGGATTCACATGTCTGTCGAAGAAATCTTTCAAAATTGTCCTTATCGAATGCAACGCATCTGAAAGTTGCCTTAGACATGAACTCAAATGGAATATTGGAATTACTTGTCCAAGTATGCTTGATGGCGTTTTGTAATTTAATTTGTGGCTGTCCCAGATAATGTAAATCGCCTAGAATTCACCCATGAGAAAATCCATCCCAGCAAACTCAAACAGGATAGGCTGATAGAATTATTTGTAGTTGGTGCAACTGCTCGCACGGCGGGTTCCTTGGTTGCAGTTCACAAAGCTACTGCCAACTATTATCCCCGTCGATTACGTCAATTGATCTACGCCAATAGCGAACAGCTTGAAATATTAACCGGAGAGATAGAAGCTGATGAGTCCTCTTCGGCGGTAAGCGCAAAGGCAAGCGGGGACGTGGAGCAAGTGGAAACGTCTCTATTGGGGGTCTGCTAAAGTTAAATAACAAAATTTACACGGTGGGGTTATTCCCGATGACAAGGCGGCACATTTGGAAACAGGTAACGCCGGGCAGTATCGTTTGTACAGACTCTTTTAACCGTTACATGCATTTGATGTAAGCGAATTCAAGCACCTTCGTATAAATCACAGTGAGTTGTTTGCTAGCGGAACCAATCATACCAATGGCGTTTTAACAACAGTGGCCAAAGAGAACAATTACAAATGTTAAAACAAACGGTTAAAGATAATTTAAGCTAGTTACCTAGACCCTCCCCTTATTTTTAAAAAAACGGCAGCCAAGCCAGCCCGCTGCAATAAGGATGGGCGTGGGCCACATACACATCACCACTAATCGCCAAAGGCTGCCCGTGCGGGCTACGCACCACGACATTCTTGATATGCTTACCCAGCAGCATAAGTTCCGGCGGTCGGTTTTCCCCTGAGGTACGTCATGCATGATGTGAAGCCGACCTGTCCAAAAACCTTTTTAATGAATTTGAGGCTGGTGCAGGGCGGCAGCTTGGTCAACGAGTTAACGCCGCGCGCGGGCAGATTATGCCTGTTTTGAAGCTTTATAAACGTGAAATGGCTAAGCCCTGGCGGGAAAAATCTATGCCAGAAATTTCTACAAAAATCTGCGTTGCTCCCTCAGCAAAAAGCAATCGAGTTCCTAAGGAAGACGTGTGCGCAATTTATCCTCATTAATTCAAATAGCATGTTTCTCCTGTATCGATTCCACAGGATGAAAGAGTCATACGTGGGTGCATGAGGAGTTTAGGGGAGTATATGTATACAACCTCAGCCATTATCTGGGCATTGAGCTGACACTGTGGGTTCCAATTTGCTGCTAAAATTTAGAGCAAAGGAGAGGCCATAGCATGAACGCCCCAGCAACCAGCACTGATCTATTGACGGTCTATACCGTGGCGTCCCACCGCCACCTGCATGCCGTACGGTTGATCCAAGCCCGCATTCTCTACCTAATCGATTTTGGCAAAGACTGCGCCGTGTAGATCCGAATGGACAAGGCCATCGGCACGCCTGTCATGGGCATTGCCGGGCCGCTGGAAGAAATCGGTCTTATGCTGCACAATGCTGAGGCCCTATGGGTGCCGGGGTCGTTTGAGGCTATTGGGCGCATTAAGAGCATGGCCAATTGCCGCAACCAAACAGGAGTTGAGCACGATTGCCGCAAATGCCCTGCCGAAAGAGTTTGCAGTCTGGCACAGTAGATTTTCTACACCCTCCAACGGGGGCCGCGTATCCGTTGATCACACGCGGAAGGTTTGCAAGCAATGCACGCCCAGGATTCCATTTTGACGCTGGCAGAAGTTGCGCAAGCTTTGCGCCTTGACCCTCGCACCGTAAAACGCGTAGCAGGGGAACTTGGCGGCAAGCGCATTGGTAGCCGTTGGCGTTTTCAGTGGGGGCGCGTTTTGGAGTATTTCCATGCCGACACTGAGAAAAGATCGAGGAAACATGTGGATGGCGCGGATCATTGTGAACGGGAAGCAGATTGCTTCTCGAATGTTCCCGCCTGGCAAGAAAGGCGGCCCGGAGTGGAGGGCCGCAAAGGAATGGGAGGAAGACGAAACCATGCGGGCCAGGGAGCAGCAGGAACGGCAGACCCTTACGGGCTGCGAGCTGCTTTTGGAGTGGGGCGAGCGGTATCTGGAGCATGTGG
>NZ_JASGDK010000184.1:0-4490 GCF_047607245.1 Desulfovibrio sp. | reverse complement strand
TTGAAAGCTCCCCAGAATATCTGGGGAGCTTTTGTCGTTATAAGATAATCGTTATTGACAGCGTTCCATAAAACTCTCCATCACCAAAATCAGAAGTCTGTTTTGTTTTATCCTTGACCCGTTTGCCAAATAAAAAATGAAAATTTGTAATAGTCTGACAGAGGGAAAAAAAACTTTTTTCCCTCTTGACAATCAGCCCGGCCTTACAGTTCGGAACTTTTTATGAACATGCGAAAAAAACGAAGTATTTCTAAGAAAAATAGAGTAAAATTAAATAGTATTTGTTTAAAAGCTAAATTACATTTGTTAATATGTAGGCATCTATTTTGAAAACCCTTGCGTGCTAAGGCTTTTCAGCGCGGCCCATGTAGACCGCTAAATACAAAAAAATAAAGAATTTCTGCTGATTATCCTGCAAGGCCGTTGGGGAAAGCAAAAGGGCATTCTGCCTCAAACAGCCTTTAATCATCAATTGCCCGTCTCCTTCGTTTTAGGCTACAAGGCCTCATGCAAGACAAATGGGCTGAAATTTCTGTAAATCTCAAAAAAATGCTTAAATCCGGACTTTTCAAAGTCTGGATTGCTCCCTTACACGCTACCGTGGATACGCAGGGGATGCGCCTTGTCGCGCCCAATGCCTACGTGGCCAACAGGCTGGAAAGCATGATGCTGACGACCTTGCAAGAGGCTGCGGCTCCAGTACTGGGGCTCGAACCTGGGCATGTAAAAGTGCACATCGAAGCAGCCGGTCAGGACGCGCAGGCCTCCACTGCTGTGGAGCATAAGAGCGCAGAGCAAAAACCCGCGGTTGAGCTCGCGCCTTCAAAAGCTCCTTCCGTACTTGCTACTGTGGCTGCTGATTCCGTTTTGCAGCAGGCTTCTCTTCCTCTTCCGGCTGCCACTGTGTACCGCAGTTCGCAGAACTGGCGATTTTCTTTTGCAGATTTTGTCGTGGGGCCCACCAATAATATGGCAGTGGCTGCCGCGCAGGATGTCAGCCGCAAATATGGCTGCGTGCGCACCCTGTTTGTGAACTCTGCATCAGGCCTTGGAAAAACGCACCTTGCGCAGGCTGTGGGCCGTGCAATCAGTGAAGAAGGCGGCAATGCACGCGTGGGCTACCTGACTGCCGAAGAATTTGCTTCGCGTTTTGTTACCGCTCTTCGTGCGCAGGATATCGAAGGCTTTAAAGCTCGTTTTCGTGAGCTGGACGTGCTGCTGATGGAAGATGTGCATTTTTTTCAGGGTAAGGAAAAAATGCAGGATATGGCCCTGGCTGTGGTTAAAAATCTACAGGCCAAGGGCGGTCGCGCCATTTTCACCTCGTCCTTTTCTCCCCGTGAACTGCAGCGTGTGGACAGCCAGCTTGTGTCGCACTTTTGCTCCGGCATTTTGACAGACATGGGCCGCCCCACAAAGGATATGCGCTGTGACATCCTTGGGCAGAAGGCCAGAAGCTTTCAGGTACTTTTGCCCGATTCTGTCTGTGAGCTGCTTGCCAGCCGCCTGAGCGGCGATGTGCGGCAAATGGAGTCTTGCCTTAATAGCCTTATTTTCAAGGCGCGCTTGCTCAACTGTGGCCTGAATCTTGATTTGGCTATGGAAGTGCTGAGCCAGTATGCCGATGTTGCTTGCGGACCGGATTTTTCAACCATTCTGCGCCTTGTATGCGAAAGCTACGGTCTCAACGAACGCCAGCTGTCTTCAAAATCCCGCCGCAAGGAATGTGTTACCGGCCGCAATACTGCCTTTTATCTGGCTCGTAAACACACGGAAATGACTCTTGAAGAAATAGGCGAGAAGTTCAATCGCCGCCATTCCACTGTTATCAAGGGCATCACTTCTCTGGAACGTGAGCTGTCCAAAGAGTCTACCGAAGGGCGGCGTATTGCCCGCGCAGTAACGCTGATTGAGCGAAATGCAGGCCTCGGCGCACGCGCTTAAACGCCTCCTTTGCTCTTCTGAATTTAGCGACCCGATTGTAAAGATCGGGTCGTTTTTTTCGGCCATTGATTGTATCGCCTGATCAACAAGCAAAACGTCCCACCTGCTGACAGGTGGGACGTTTTGCTTGTTCGGCAAGCTTCTCATAAATGGACGGCGTCAATTAGGATAACAGCCCTGTCTTTTTAGGGCCGTGCGTTATGCCGTAGCTTAATACTAGAAAGGGCGTGATAGGAACGTGAAACTGCCCAGCATCAGCGCCAGTATGACACGCGTAAGGCAAACTCAAAGGGCGCATGTTTTTCTTCAGAAAATATATGGCGTTTGAGCTCATTTGAGCCAGATAACAATGACGCTTTCAAATTTGGCTGCTGCCAGAAAACTAGGTCAGAGCCGTCTGAAGAATACCTGCCTCAGGCAAAGCTGCAAGGGAGCAAAAGTGGATTAGTGCAGCAGTGCATCAAGAGCCAGCGCTGACAGATGGCGCGGTTCGGACCGGCGTACGGCCTCAACACCCCAGGTGCGCAAAAGATCCAGTGCCATAGTTTCGCCTTTATCCATGCACAGGCCTACTGCCGGAGAAAGAGACGCGCCTAGCGTCATAGCTGCGGGTTGTACGCCAATGAGCGCGCAGTGTTCGGGCATGTTGCCACGCAGCGTCGCAAGACCAAGCACTTCGGAAAAACTGTTCTGGTGGGGGCCAATTTTCTGAGCTGTGAGGTAAGCGGGCATCTGATCGCGCAACACCATTTCTCCCGGTTCAAGACCAAAATCCACAGCATCAAGCACAAGCAGTTTGTCTGCACGCTCTACATGCGTCAGCAGGGTTTGACCTTGCGTACCACCATCCACAATTTCCACATGCTCAGGGAAATCCCAGCGCGAGTAGATATTTTGCGCCAGCCTGACGCCATAACCTTCGTCACCGTAAAGAATGTTGCCCAAGCCGATGATGATTACCGATTCCATGAAAGATCCTGTTATTGTGCAGATTGTACCTGCATGCAGAAGGCGGCCTCACAGTAGTGAGGCCGCCCTGTTATCGTGCCCGAGATGACTTTAACTCTTACGCCGTTCCCTGTAGCCACTGAACATGCCGGATACAAGAGTGGTCTTGCCCATGATTTCTTCACGGATGACCATGTATATGTGTACTGTCACAAAGGTAACCAGCAACAGCATGCCAAGGCGATGCAAGCTGCGGAGTTCCTGATCATTGCCGCCTATCCAGTAAGCGAAGTCCAGTACGACGAGGAAGGGCTTGAAGAATGCCTGATGGCTGCTCTCAGCATACATGCCAAGGCCTGTAAGCATGATGACCAGCATGAAGACCATGCCCACAGCCATTCCGGCCTGTGCCAGGGGGTTGTGCCCCACATACGCCCGCGGTTCCTTGTCCAGAAAAAGGTACCAGCGTATGTCATGCCACAGGTCGTTCCACCATGTTTTGCTCCAGACCGGCAAAATGATCAGCTCGCGCGAATACCGATTGCCGAAGATGCCGTACAGGTAACGAAACACTGTGGATATGATGAGCACAAAACCTGCGATAAAGTGCGCCATGCGCGTATAGCCCATATAGAAGGTGTCGTAGGCCGAAGTTCCCGACACAGAAAGCCAGGGTTTGCCTATGATGTAGCCTGTAACAATGAGCACGCAGACGCAAATAACCATGACCCAGTGCCAGATGCGTATGGGCAGCTGGAATACGTAGACACTCTTGCCCAAAGGCATTTCAGGCAGAGTTTCTTTTATATCGCTCATGATAGTTCTCCTACGCTTGAGGCGCTTGTGCGCCGGGCGTCAGCAGGGCTGGAGCTACATGCCCCGATCCATGCGTACAGTGAGCAGATCCTTGCCGTCAGGCCCAATGATGTGGGTAGAGCAGGCCAGGCAGGGGTCAAAACTGTGCAGTGTACGCAGGATTTCCAGTGGTTGCTCTGGAATGTCCATATGCGTGTTCATCAGTGAGGCTTCATAGGCGCTCAACTGACCATCAGGGCTGCGGGGCGCGCCGTTCCAGGTTGTGGGCACCACGCACTGATAGTTTTCAATCTTCCGGTCCTTGATCTTGATCCAGTGCCCCAAAGCGCCACGAGGAGCCTCGGTAAAGCCGACGCCACGCAGTTCAGTTGTGGGCCAGCTTTCAGGCTTCCACTTTGTGGTGTTGGCTGTGGCGCGCACGCCGTTTTTGAGGTTGGTAATAAGGCGGTCATAGAAGTAGCGCATTTTTTCCGCAGACCACGCCAGTTCCAGCGAACGGGCTGCAATGCGGCCCAGGGTGGACTGAAGTACTGTGACAGGCACGCCACCAGCACGGCCCAGAAAATCATCAACCAGATCCCTGATTTCGCCATCCTTGCGGGAATAGCCAATGAGCATGCGGGCCAGAGGGCCAACTTCCATCTGATGGCCGCGCCACAGCGGCGTTTTGAGCCAGGAGTAGCGGTCCCGTTCATCAACCTGCTTGAGGTCAGTGGGCGTGCCCTTGATATTGGGACCAGGATTGTACTGGGGCTCCGTAATGCCTTCCCAGGGGTGCAGAC
>NZ_JASGDK010000183.1:0-10133 GCF_047607245.1 Desulfovibrio sp. | reverse complement strand
TCAGTGCGCTGACGGTGAGTGCAAGCGGTCTCGACAAGGCCTTGGCGGCGGTTACTGGTGTTGGCCCCATGGCCACATGCGATGTCCTTATAATAGGGTCAGGCGGCGCAGGCCTGCGCGCTGCCGTAGCCGCCCTGAAAAAGAACCCCAAGCTCAATGTGGTGGTGGTCAGCAAGTGCATGCCTTCGCGTAATGCCACCTGTATGGCAGAAGGCGGCATCAACGGCGTCACGGACTTCAGCAAGGGCGATTCTTATGAATTGCACTGCTATGATACTGTCAAGGGCGGCGACTACCTTGTGGACCAGGATGCCACCCTCAAGTTCTGTGAACAGGCTGGCCCCACCATTCTGGAGCTGGATTACCTGGGCATGCCTTTCTCGCGTACAGAAGACGGAAAGGTAAAGGCGCGTCCTTTCGGCGGCGCATCCAAGGTGCGATGTAATTATTCCGCTGACAAAACAGGGCATATTGTGGCCCATGTGTGCCTGGACGAAGCCCTGACCCGTGGTGTCAAATTCCTGATGGATCACGAGCTGCTGGACCTTGGCGTTGATAATGGCCGTTGCGAAGGTGCGGTACTGCGCAATATCCGTACTGGCGAAATCGCTCCCGTTCGCGCCAAGGCCGTGGTGTTGGCAACGGGCGGCTATACCCGCATTTTCTGGAACCGCACGTCTACTCCCTATATTGCCACTGGCGACGGCGTGGCTGCCGCCCTGCGTGCGGGGGTTCCCTTTAAAGACCCGGAAATGATCCAGTTCCACCCCACCGGCGTGGTACACGGCGGCGTGCTCATTACCGAGGCCGCACGCGGCGAGGGCGGCTACTTGCTCAACAACAAGGGCGAGCGCTTCATGAAAAATTACGCGGCAGCCAAGATGGAACTGGCTCCCCGTGATATTGTAGCCCGCGCTATTGAAACTGAAATCCGCGAAGGGCGCGGGTACGGCCAGGGGCTGGAATCTTACGTGCTGTTGGATCTGGTGCATCTGGGCAGAAACAAGATTATTAATGATCTTCCACAAATACGCCACGTCGGCAAGTTGTTCGAAAACATAGATCTGGTGGATAAGCCTATGATTATCCGCCCCACAGCCCACTATTCGATGGGCGGCATCGCCGTGAGCAAGTTTGACGACATGTCTACGCCTATGCCCGGTCTGTTCACCGCTGGCGAGGCTTCTTGTGTGTCCATTCACGGCGCTAACCGACTGGGAGGAAACTCCCTGGCAGATGCCGTGGTTACGGGAAAAATCGCCGGGGATGGGGCTGCGGCCTATGCCAGCCTGGCAGATCAAAATGCCGGCAAGCATCTGTCTGATCTGTCTGATCAATGGAAGAGCCGTTTCAAGGACGTCACCAGCGGCGGAGACGCCAAGGAAATGTACGCCCTCCGTGAAGAAATGGGCGCTCAGCTTTGGGATAATATGGGTATTTTCCGCACCCAGGCCAAACTGGCGAACCTGAACGACACTCTGGCCGAAATGCGCTCACGGTATGACGCCCTGCGCGTGCCCAACGCCAGCCCTGTCTACAACACGGTGTTTACAGAGTATGTTGAACTGGGGAATATGCTGCAATTGGCCCAGGCTGCCTGCCTTGCCGCAATGGAACGCAAGGAATCCCGTGGCGCTCACACGCGTGAAGACTTCCCCAAGCGTGACGATGCCAATTTCCTCAAGCACAGCATGGTCAGTATGGACGAGAGTGGCAAACTGCACATGGGCTGGAAAGATGTGGAAATCACCAAATTCAAGCCTGAGGAGCGGAAGTACTAATGGCTACTCTAATTATTGACCGCTTTGACGGCAAAAAACACTACGAGCAGAGCTACACTCTTGCCGCCGAGGATATGGCGGGCAAGACTGTGCTCAACACCTTGTTGTTCATCAAGCAGACTCAGGACCCCACGTTGAACTTTACGGCCTCCTGCCGTTGCGCCATATGCGGCGCGTGCGGCGTGAGGGTCAACGGGCATGCTATTCTGGCCTGCGACACCAAGATGGATGACCTTGTCAAAACCTATGGCTCAGACACTTTCCGCATTTCGCCCCTGGCCAACTTCAAGGTTATCTCCGACCTGGTGGTTGACTGGGAGCCCGCGGTGGAAAACCTGCGCAAAATCCATCCCGGCATGGTGGCCAAGTCAGAATTCTCCGAGAAGGAAGGCTGCCGTCAGACGCAAGCGGAGTTTGACCGCATCAAGAAGCAGTGGGACTGCATTATCTGTGGTTGCTGCGCGTCAGAGTGCAACAAGCTTACGGCAGATAACCGGGATTATATGGAACCCTTTGTGTACACCCACGCCTGGCGGGTGGCCAATGATTCACGCACCAAGGATCCGCTGGTTCACGGCAAACCCGCTGTATCTGGCGGTTTGTGGAACTGCGTGCACTGTCAGGAATGCGCTAACCGCTGCCCCAAGGGCATCAGTTCTGCTGACGACATCGCGGCCATGCGCTCCCTGGTCATGTCCAAGGGGCTGACTGACGGCGTTGGGCCTGCCCATGCCAAGGCCTTTTATACGGACCTGGTGGAAGATTCTGGCCGGCTTAACGAGGTGCGGCTTGCGTTGCGCACCGAGGGTGTCAGCACCTTGGGCCGTGCGGGTATGGCCATTACCCTGCTGCGTCAGGGCAAGATGAACCCCCTGGAAGTCTTTGGTGGCGAGACCATTGAAGGCCATGACGCTCTTGTGAAGATGATTGAGGCGGCTCACGCCGCTGCGAAGGAGTAACCGTATGCAGACCGAATATGCTTTTTTCCCCGGCTGCGTGCTGACTCAGGCCGCCAAGGAATCCAGAATGGCCCTTGATGCCGTGGCCCCCATACTGGGCATCACCCTCAAGGAAATTCCCGGCTGGAGCTGCTGCGGCGCTTCGCAGGCTCAGGACGTGGACCATGTGGCCGCTCTGGTGGCCAATGCTCGCAATCTGGCACTGGCTGAACAGATGGGACTGCCCGTGCTCACATCATGTAGCACCTGTCTGCTCATGCTGCGCCGTGCCAAGGCAGAGCTGGACGGCGGGCAGAAAGACCGCATCAATACCTTTCTTGCCAAGGGAAATATGGCTTACAAAGGCACCAGTGATGTCACCAGCCTGCTTTGGGTGCTGGCACAGAACGCTGATGCGCTGAAGGCCAAGGTTGTCAAGCCTCTTACTGGGCTCAAGGTGGCGGCTTTCTACGGGTGCCACAGCCTGCGGCCAGAATCGGCCCTGGGATTTGAAAGCTCCGTCAATCCTTCCAGTTTTGAAACGGTTGTCAGCGCAGTAGGGGCGCAGACCGTTCCCTTTGCCAAAAGGCTGGACTGTTGCGGCTTCCATGCCGTGTATCCGGCAGAAAAATCTGTCATGCATATGACCAGCGAAATTGTTAATGACGCGTCGGGCGGCGGGGCAACGTGCATTGTGACTCCTTGCCCCCTTTGTCAGATGCAGCTGGACATCTATCAGGATAATGCCCAGGAATTGAGCAAGTCCAAAGCGCGCGTGCCAGTGTTGCACCTTTCACAGTTGGTGGGTCTTGCTTTGGGCGTGCCAGCCAAACAGCTGGGGCTCGACTATAACGTCATTGATGCTACAAAACTTGGCTAGAAACTGTTTGTAGTCGCGTTTTTTCAGTTACAGCTTCAGGCGGCCCTTTTCTTTTTGGTCGCGTACACAGCAGTACGCTTCCGTCATGAAAAGGGCCGCTTTTTCTATTTACAGGGGACGTTGGCTTGAAACGCCGCTGGTAGTGCCTTGGTTCGAAGCGCTAAGCCATATGGCATGGTCAGCACTTGCGGTTTTTTGCAGGCAGTCAGGCTGCGGCAGGTTGGCAAAAAATAAACAAAAATCAGGCAATGATGCTGTGTTCTGTCAACGCCGCCAGTTTCGACTGGCGGCGTATTTATTTTGTCCAGAACTGCACGGTATTGTTTGGCGTTGTTCTGTTCAATGTGGCAAGCGAAAGTTCAATATGTTGTTTGGCAATGTAGAGTGGCAATGCAGAACATGTAGAAGATTGCGTTATAACGATTGTGAAATTGCAAAACATGCTTCGGGCAGAGCAACACAAAAAGGAGCAGAGCAGCGCGGCGGCGCGGCTATAAACCGATAGAAATGATCAGATTTAAAGGGAAAGCAGCTTGCCGCAGGGAAAATTTGTAGACTGTTTAAACAATGAATGAAGTATTTTTCTTTCTTGTTGACGCAAAATGACAGTTCGTTTAACTCTAGAAAAAGGTGAATGCATTGGCAAGGAAGGAGGAAACACATTAGTTTTATGTTGTGAGGAACTCTCTCAGGGTGAAGATTTTCACAACTCACAATGTAGTGGGGCAAAAATTATGAATACACTTGTCTTTTGCTGTGTGGCGTTGCCGTTTGTTGTAGCGCTTGTAATCTATTTCACACAGCTCGACCGTACCCGCAAGCTTCTCGTGCCTGCAGCGGTTGCGGTGATGGCTTTGGCAGCCGTGATTATGGGCGCTCACGGCACATTTCGCCTGGAGGCTGAAACATTCTTTGGCGTGCCGCTGGACAGTCTGTTCAGTCTGCTTGACCTGTTGTTACTGCTCTATATTCTGGGACTGGGCTGGAAACTGGGCAGCAGAACAGTCATGGGCATGACGGCGTTGCAGCTGGTGGGCCTGCTCTATCTCAAGTTTGTTCTGGCGGACAGTTCCGCACACATCACGGCCTTCGCGCCTGATGGTCTTTCGCTTATCATGGTTATCATCATTACCGTTGTGGGTGGACTCATCACCATCTATGGCCTGGGCTACATGGATATTCATGAAGAGCACCTGCATTTGCGCGTATCGCGTAAACCTCGTTTTTTTGCTATAATTTTCTGTTTCCTTGGGGCCATGAACGGCCTTGTGCTTTCCAACAACCTTTCGTGGATGTTCTTTTTTTGGGAAGTAACAACCCTTTGCTCCTATTTGCTTATCAGTCATGACCAGACGCAGGAAGCCAACGCCAATGCATATCGCGCCTTGTGGATGAACGTTCTTGGCGGCCTTGCATTTGTATCGGCCATGCTTTTCGTTCAGAAGAGCCTTGGCACCCTGTCTACCGAAATTGTTCTGCACAAGATGACCGCTATGGATGTAAAGAGCACTGCCATGCTGCTGCCCTTTGCATTCTTTTGTCTGGCGGCCTTTACCAAGTCAGCTCAGGTGCCTTTTGAAAGCTGGCTGTGCGGCGCTATGGTGGCCCCTACACCGGTTTCGGCCCTGTTGCATTCCGCTACTATGGTCAAGGCGGGAACCTACCTTCTGCTGCGTATGGCTCCAGCCTTTGCTGATACCACCATGTCCACGATTGTGGCGCTTTTTGGCGCATTTACCTTTGTGGCAACCTGTATTCTGGCAGTCAGTCAGAGTAATGCCAAAAAAATTCTGGCCTATTCCACCATTGCCAACCTGGGCCTGATTATCGCCTGCGTTGGCATAAATACCGCCGCGTCAATGATGGCGGCCACTACCATCATCATTTATCACTCGGTTTCCAAAGGTCTACTTTTCATGTGCGTGGGCGCTATTGAGCAACGCATCGGGTCGCGTGACATCGAAGACATGCGCGGTCTGTACAGCAAGATGCCCCGCACGGCCATTATTACGGCAATCGGCATTTTCACTATGATGCTGCCGCCATTCGGTATGCTCATCGGAAAGTGGATGGCTATTGAAGCTATCGCGCGCGCCACTCAGGCTATGACGCCCATTATATTCTTCATTGCCCTCGGGTCGGCCTTTACGGTGCTGTTCTGGGCACGTTGGGCGGGTATTCTGGTTTCTTCGGCAAATCTGCATGAGCGTCCGTCATACGGAAACCCCAAGGCCACGGTTATGTTCGCCCTGCGTTCGCTCTGCGGTCTTGCCATCGTGTTTTCCTTCTTTTCACCGATGGTGCTGGAAACTTTTGTCGAGCCTTCTGTTTCTGGCGTATACGCCCGCTTTGGCCTCAAGGCTGAAGGGTTCATACCCGGCGCGTCGCTTACGGGCGGGGCAGGGTATTTCTGGATTTACATGCTCTTCATTCTGCTTGGCCTGGGAGCCTGGATTGCCTGGAAGGTATCCAGAAAGGTACCTGACGGGGCGCATGCACAGCCGTATTTCTCTGGTCTGACACAGGAGCAGGCAGGGCAGATAGGTTTCAAGGGCCCCATGAATGCCTTTGAACCCGCGCGCTTGTCCAACTTCTATCTGACCCAGTACTTTGGCGAAGGCACCATCACAAGGGCCATTGATATTATTTCCACGGCCTTTCTCATCGTTTTGGTAGGAGGTCTGCTCTGATGCTGTCCATCCTCAGTGCTGTCGGCGGATTGATCTTGTCGCCATTTGTGGGAGGGTTGCTTACCGGGGTGGACCGCCGTCTTACGGCGCGTTTGCAATCGCGCCTGGGCCCGCCTCTGCTTCAGCCTTTTTACGATGTGCTCAAGCTGTTTGGTAAAGAAGCCAATGTTACCAACGCCTGGCTTGTTTTCAGCACCTATATGACGCTCATTTCCTCAGCTTTGGCGCTGCTCATTTTCTTCATGGGCGGCGACCTGTTATTGCTGTTTTTCGTGCTCACCGTGGGCGCTGTTTTTCAGGTGGTGGGCGCGCTGTGCGTGCCTTCGCCCTACAGCAACATAGGCGCCCAGCGCGAGCTTATGCTCATGCTGGCCTACGAGCCCATTCTTATTCTGGTTTTCGTTGGCTTTGCCATGTGCACGGGTTCTTTCTCCATTGAAGCCGTGTTTTCACAGGAACAGCCTCTGTTGCTCAAGATGCCGTTGCTGTTCCTGGCCCTCGGCTACGCCCTGACTATCAAGCTGCGCAAGTCGCCCTTTGATATTTCAGCCAGCCACCACGGGCATCAGGAATTGGTCAAGGGCGTGCATACCGAATACTCCGGCCCCTTCCTGGGCATCATTGAAGTGGCCCACTGGCTTGACCTTATACTCATCCTCGGTCTTTGCGCCATGTTCTGGCACACCAGCGTTATCGGCATGGCCACACTGGTGATTGCCTCGCTGTTTACAGAAATACTCATTGATAACATCACGGCCCGGCTCACGTGGCAGTGGATGGTGCAGAAGAGGTCTTTGCTGCTCGGCATGGGATTGGCCCTGGTTAATCTTTTATGGCTGTATGTGGCGTAAGGAGGCAGGCATATGGGTTTTATAGACAAGATGATTAAGCGGAGCCGGCTGAAGTCTCCCTGGATTGTCCATTTCGACTGCGGCTCCTGCAATGGTTGTGATATTGAAGTGCTGGCCTGTCTCACACCCATATACGACGTTGAGCGCTTCGGCGTAGTCAACGCGGGCAACCCCAAACATGCAGACGTTCTGCTGGTGACCGGAACGGTCAACCACCGTAACCGTCACGTGCTCAAGCAGATATACGATCAGATGCCGTCACCCAAGGCTGTGGTATCTCTTGGTGCGTGCAACCTTTCCGGCGGTGTTTTCAAGGATACCTATAATGTGCTCAACGGCGCGCATACCATCATTCCCGTTGATGTCTTCGTGCCGGGCTGCCCGCCCAAGCCTGAAGCCATCATTGATGGCGTGGTTGAGGCTCTGGGCGTGTTGAAAGCCAAGATGGGCATGGGCCCCGTGCCCCAGGCCACCTTCATGCCCGGCGACGAAGACGGAACGCCCGCTGGCGCACTGAACGAAGAAGCGCCCGCTTCTGAAGACGACAAGTCACTGCAAAACGCGGGTTAGCCCGGAAAGGATACAGCCATGTTTTTTGAAGCCAAAGACGTGACGCCCGACACGCTGCTTGCTGAAGTGCAGCGTCTGGCCAACGCCAAATGCCGTTTTGTCACTATGTCGCAGACGGTCGTTGACGAGAACACACTGCGACTGTTCTATCATTTTGACGAAAACCTCACCATGTCCGACCTGCGCCACAATCCTGAAATGTGCGTATGGGCGCCCACGGACGCCAAGGGCATGGTGCACCTGCGCATGGATGTGAACAAGGACGTGCTCATCCCGAGCATCAGTTCCATCTATTTTTGCGCAGTGCTTATTGAAAACGAAACACAGGACCAGTTCGGAGTACGCTTCGCGGGCCTGCCGCTGGACTATGAGGGCGGTATGTATCTGGAGGGCGAAGTAACCCACGCCCCGTATTTTACTATGACGACCGTCCGGCGTCCCGCCGCGGCTGCCAAGGATGACGCCAAGGCAGAGCCCGCCAAAGGAGATCAGGCATGAGCAACCGCACCACAGTGATTCCTTTCGGGCCGCAGCATCCCGTGCTGCCTGAGCCGCTGCATATCAAGTTTGTGGTGGAGGACGAAACCGTTGTGGGCGCCATACCCCAGCTCGGTTTTGTGCACCGTGGCCTGGAAAGCCTCGTGCGCACCAAAGACTATAACCAGATGGTTTTTATTGTAGAGCGTATCTGCGGCATCTGCTCCTGCATCCATGCCAACTGCTACTGCAACGCTATTGAAGACATGATGGGCATCACGGCGCCGCCGCGTGCCCAGTTTCTGCGGGTAATCTGGTCGGAACTGCACCGCATCCATTCACACCTTTTGTGGCTGGGCCTCTTTGCGGATGCCTTTGGCTTTGAAAGCGTGTTCCAGCAGTTCTGGCGTATCCGTGAAAATGTGATGGACATCTGTGAAGCCACAGCTGGCAACCGCGTGATCCTGTCCGTCAACGTAGTTGGCGGCGTGCGCCGTGACCTTGAGCCCGAGCAGATCCGCTGGATGCTTGGCCGTCTGGACGAACTGCAAAAAGGCATGCGTGAGCTGACGACGACCATGCTTGATGACTATACCGTGCAGGAACGTACCCGCGGCATAGGCTATCTCAGCAAGGACGACGCCCGGCTTCTGGGCGCGGCGGGGCCCACCCTGCGCGGCAGCGGATGGGAAATTGACGAGCGCATGCACGGCTATGCCGCCTATAGCGACCTTAACTTCATACCAGTCGTTGAACACGATGGCGACTGTTACGCGCGGTCCAAGGTGCGCTTTTATGAAGTGCTGCATTCTATGGATCTTATACGCGAGGCCCTGAATCGCCTGCCGGAGAGCGAGCTTACCGTCAAGGTAACTGGCAATCCTGATGGCGAATCCATCTTCCGCGTGGAGCAGCCGCGTGGTGAACTGTTCTATTATATACGTGCCAATGGTACAAAGCATCTGGAACGCATGCGTGTTCGCACGCCTACCTTCGCCAACGTTCCGCCCCTGCTGCACATGCTGCCGGGCTGCAAATTGCCCGACGTGCCGGTCATAGTGCTCAGCATAGATCCGTGCATTTCCTGCACAGAGAGGTAGCTCATGTACATGCTTAAAAATGTGTTGCGCAACCTGTCGGGCAAACCGGCTACACGGCTGTATCCGCTTGAAGAGCGTGAGCCCTTCCCGGCCTACAGGGGCGTAATCACCAACGATGTTGAACGATGCATATTCTGCAACACCTGCGCCAGAATTTGCCCCACAGATGCCATCACTGTTGACGCCAAGGCAGGGCAGTGGGTGTACGACCCCTTCCTGTGCGTATACTGTGCTGCCTGTGTGGAAAAATGCCCTACCAAATGTCTGGTGCAGCAACCTATCCACCGCAAGCCCTCGGTTACCAAGTTCCGGGTACTGCGTACGGGAACCCCGCGCGTTAAAAAAACTGCTGCCGCCAAAGCTAAGGGTGAGGCCAGCACCAAGGAAAAGACTGAAAGCGAATAATGTGGCGATGCAGCCACGTGTGAGCGCATAATACAAAAAGCCGCCATTTGGCGGCTTTTTGTATTATGCCTCATGGACCGCGGCTTTGGCTGGCTCACTACAGCGCCAGAGTATTTAAGTTTTTGCAAAGCTAAATACGCCAGGGCTGTTTCTAGGTAAATGACATTGAGGCAGGGCAAGGAAAGTGCTTTTTACGAAAGGAATGTGCTTTTGCGGTACATGACGGGAGTAAAAAACGGCCTTCTGACGCAGCCAGTTGAACAAAAAATTGTTTAAGAACGGTCTCTTAACGCTACGAGAGAATATCCCGCGCCATAATGCCACGTGAGTTCTGCCAACAGCTGCATTTTGGGTGGACGGCATTTTGAACTGCTTCACACCTCAAAATTAGTCTGCTCAACGGGAGTCTGCCTCAATAGCAACGACTGGCATAGAAGTAAC
>NZ_JASGDK010000182.1:0-12666 GCF_047607245.1 Desulfovibrio sp. | reverse complement strand
ATTAAATTCTTGGCTTTTGTTCCTTCATGGCAGGTAATGCCCTTTTTGGTCAGGGCACGAAGCATTTCTTTGGCTATATCTGCGTCTTCTGTAGGCGCTATGTGTGGAGCGGCCTCCACTACAGTAACGGCGCTGCCCATAGCTGAAAAAAAGTCTGCCATTTCCAATCCGATAGCTCCTGCGCCCACTACAATAAGGCTTTCTGGGACAGCCGAAATACGCAAAAGATCCGTACTGTCCAGAACATTGTGGTGGTCGGGCGTAAGGCCGGGAAAGCTTGCGGATGATGTGCCGCAAGCCAGAATTACCTTCTTTCCTTTCAGCTCAGTAAGGCCTTCGTCAGTAGTGACATGTACGCAGGCCAGCCCATCCTTTTGTCCCGCGCAAACACCAATACCTTCAATAAGAGCAATGCCAAGGCCGAGCAGCGTTTTGGCAAGAGTCTGGCTTGTTCCCTTGGTAAAGCGTGCGACGCGATTTTGCAGGGCAGTGAAGTCAACCTGTATAGAGCCTTGGGCAATACGCACACGTTCCTGGGCATGCAAAAGACTTTGCGGGGCAGTTGCCCCAAGCAACATCTTTGTTGGAATGCAGCCTGCGTTAAGGCAGGTGCCCCCCCAGTGCTTGTCTTCAATCAGTGCTACTTTTTTGCCTGCCTGTGCCAGAATACGGGCCGCGGCAGTTCCGCCCGGCCCGCCGCCAATTACAATAACGTCAAATGATTGCACTATATGATCCTCTTACTTGGCGATGTCGGCCTTGAACAGAAATTGTCGTGAAGCGGAACGGTATATGAGCAGTGTTTGTTCCGGCAGAGCCTCAAGGCCTCGCATATCCCAGGCCATACCTGGCGTGACGGCGCCGATGCTGTAGGGCAGGGTAGGCAAGTTGCAAGCCTCGGCTACCATTTGAGCCGCTGCGATGGCTTCGGACCTGTCAGGCCAGGACCATGTGCCATCCTCGAACGGATGGGGAACTGCGAAAAAGCGAATGATGCCCTCGGGCGCATTCCGCACTAGGTCTATGGTTTCAGCAAACTCGCTCTTGGTGGGGGCACCGCCCAAGGTGCGCACTGTGCTGGCGCTTCCTCCCACGACATTAAGAATGACGCGTACATCTTTGTTTTCCAAAATCTTTTGCAGCAGCGCAGGCTTACGTCCATCCACTTGCAGCCATACCTGCAGGCCGCCCTTTGCAAGCCGGTCAACGAGGGTGAGCATGTTCTCTTCTTGTCCGTCAGGGCACTGGGATGGGTAAATGCCCGAAATCTTACCGTGCAGCATGTCGCTTCGGGTCACGCAGCACTCGAGAATTTGGCCGGAAAGCAGGTAGGCCAGGATTTCTCCTGAACCTTGCTTGATAACCTTTCCATCATCAAAAAGCGGAAACTCCACACCTTCAGGGTTGCGGTAGATTGATTTGCGGTTGGAGCGGTAAAACGTGTTAAATGCTTGCGCATCGGCCTTGAAATCAACTGTGTCGTAGTTCAACCCGTGTTCGGCAAGAAAGCTTTTAACAATTTTGCATCGAATACAGTCGGGTGCGGTGTAAAGGGTGATGCTCACGGCATTCTCCTTGAAATTAAGTGAGCCGGGCAGGCAGGTATTAATGATGAATCTGCCCGCCCGGCAGTCTGAAGTAGATTTGGTTAGGAGGTCAGGCAATATCTTCGAGAGACTTGCCGCCCGTGCGGGCACCCCACAGGGCCAGCACAATAGCCGGTACAACGCAAAGCGCGCTGAATATGTAAAACACGCCATCAAAGCTGTATGTTGCGTAGACTATGGGAATGAGCGGCTGGGAAAAAGCTACTGCAAGACGGCCTATGGAAGAATGAAATCCCGTGGCGGTGTTGCGCAAATGAGTTGGATAGGATTCCGCAGTGTATGAAAAAATTGTGAATCCCAGGCCCATAACAAAGGCAGTGAGCAGTGCGCCCACGCCTACAACGGTCCAGTAAGAACTGACATTGCCAAATATGGGAGCCAGCACTGCCATTACAGCCAGCATAATGACCAAAGGTATCTTGCGACCGCCCATATCGGTAAAGGCGCTGGAGACGAAGAGGCCCAAAGGAACGCCGATTGAGATGAGGGTTGTCGCCATCAGGCATTCTTCAAGGGTAAAACCGTGGGCCTTGAGCAGCGTGGCAGTCCAGTTTGTTACTACGAACGTAGCGGGGTTGGTGCAGAGCACCAACACAAGGATGACCAGTGTTCTTTTAATGTACTTCTGGCTGATCATGCCCAAAAGTACTTCGCGCATGGGCGGCTTTTGGGTAGCGCCTTTGCTGGCAGCTTCAGAAAGGTCAATATCCTGGTGGGTCAGGTCGCGCATTACATATTCCGCTTCCTTGATGCGCCCACGGCTTACCAGCCAGCGTGGGGATTCATCCAGATACTTCCAGGCGACAAACAGAGCGATGTAGCCCATGCCGCCAAGATAAAATATGTAGCGCCATGCTTCTTCATGCAGTGGAATAATCGCCCTGCAAAGCATACCGATGACGGGCACGGCGCAAAAGCCGACACCCGCTACAAGATTTTGCCATTTACCCCGGCTTTCTGCCGGGGCCATTTCAGCAATATAAGCTTGCGAGCAAACCATAAGACAAAATACCCCAAATCCCGTAAGAGCCCGTGAAGCTACAAAAATATGAAAATTGTCCGTCAATCCGTTGATGATGGACGCCGTTGAAAACAGAGTTATAGCAATAAGAAATGTTTTCCGGCGCCCAATTAGATCGGATATGAACCCGCCTACAAAGCCGCCGCATGTCATAGCAGTAAAATACCAAAAAGTGACGGTGCCAATGTCACGCATGGTCAGCCCCCAGTGCTGCATCAGGGCCGGGGCGATAAAACCGAAGTTCCAGTTGTCCATTTGTTCGCAAAAATAGGCCACCATAATAATGAAAAATACAGCTTTATGGCGACCCGTGACTTGAAGTCCGTCGAAGTAATTGTTGCGTATTCTCTCTTGGCCTGGCATGGGTTTTTCCTTTGGCGCTAGGATTTATGCATGAATTTTGAGTGTTGGCTAAAGCTTCAACTTCAACGGGAGCAGGAGGTTGTACTTTTATTAACTAGTTAGTCGCGTATTGTTGTAGACTGAGCAACATTTTTTCATTTTTTATAAATTTATTATGGTTTGAACCAAGCTTTTCCATATTTTGTGGAGAAGCAATAAACAATTATGTGAAAAAAAGGATTATTTGCGAAAAGTGTTGCCTAGGCGACACATGTAAAAAAATTAAAAAGCCATTGTCCTGTGAATGAAGCGGGGGTGCAGGGGGTGCACCTATTTTCACAGGAGAAGCCATGAAAACTTTTGGCAGCAAACTGTTTTGTCTGCTGTTCTGTGCCGTGTTCATGTTGATTGCGGTTCGGGGCAATGCCGTGGATTTTAAGGTTAAGGGGGCCTTTGACGTCAGTTTTGAAACTTCCAACGTTATTCCGCTTGGCGTGAAAGGAAGTGATTCTTTTCAAGCTTTGCAGCGCCTGCGTTTTCAACTGGACGCTGTAGCCAGTGAAAACTTGTCAGGTAGTCTGCTCGTTACCGTGGGCACAAATGGTCAGTATTGGGGATCAGCCAAGGATGGTGCGGCTCTAGGAAGTGACGGCAGTAATGTCGTGGGCGTCCGTGCTGCCTATATTGATTGGCGTGTGCCGCAAACTGAAGCCAAGATCAGAATGGGCATACAGCCTTTGTTATTGCCTGGTTTCGTAACCGATTGGAGCGCCGTGTACGGGCAGTTTACGTCCGGCGTTACGGTCAACTCTCCAGTTTACGAAAATAATGATTTTTCTGTTGGTTCCACATTTTTCTGGGGCAGACCCTACAATGACAATTCCCAGAATACCCAGGACGGACGTCTTGAAAAAAATTACCTGGATAATCTGGATGTCTTTGCCCTCGTCCTGCCGATAAAGGCAGAAGGAATAAAGATTTCACCGTGGGGAATGTACGCCCTGATCGGAGAAAACAGCCTGCGCGGCATAAATGACAATGCCTCTCAGCGCGAACCTGCTGTCTACGCGCCCCGTGGCGGGCTTATGCCCATACTTGGTAGCGGCATGAATTACTTTCAGACGTTCGAAAAGAACTACCGCAATGCCGGCAATACCTGGGGAAATGGCTGGTGGGGTGGTTTGACGGTCAATCTGAGCCAGTGGGAGCCTTGGGATGTTGCCTTTGAAGGCACATATGGCCGTGTGGATATGGGCGAATTAAAGAACTACACCCAGTTTGATCCCAAGGCCGCGGGTAAAACCTTTCAGCTTCTTCGGCAGGGCTGGTATGCGGCCATGCGGGTGGATTACAAGCTCGATTGGGGCACGCCGGGAGTGCTGGCCTGGTATGGCAGCGGTGATGACGATAATCCATATAATGGCTCTGAGCGGTTGCCCGTTTTCAACACGCCGTGGCCGGTGACGCCCTTGGGCTTTGGCGGCGGTTTTTTTGACCTGGATTCCTGGAAGGTGTTGGGTCATAACCCCGGCGGCATGATGGGATTTGTGGGCAGCATCAAAGATGTGAGCTTCATTGATGATCTGCAGCACACCCTCAAACTTGCCTATTTTCACGGTACCAACAGCTCGGATATGCCGCGTAAGGCCAATATGATTTCTTACCCTACAAGAGCAGACGGGCCTATGGCCTATCTGACGACAACCGACCATGCTTGGGAAGCGAGCCTTTCCAATACCTATAAGATTTATGAAAATCTTCAGGTAAACCTGGAAGGGGCTTACGTTAAACTGCACCTGGATTCAGATACGTGGCGCGGTGCTGAAGACTCACAGTTTAACGATAACTGGCGCGTTTCTGTGTCGTTCCGCTATACCTTCTAGTAGTTATATCCAGTAGTAGGGCCCCGTGCGGCGAATTAAATTTGCCGCAAGGGGCCCTTGTTATGGTTAGCCTCCCAGCAAACTGCCATACCACACAAACAACGCAAAAGCTGGCTGCGAGTATTTAATCTGCCAGTTTCATACTGTTTCGCCCGCAGTCAGGCAGACAGAGCAGGCTCACCTCTTCTGCACGCCGATGGATACTGGATTGCAACTGCATGGTTGTCTGTGGGTAAATTGGGATAATACGTAGTTGCAACTGCCAGAACAAAAAAGAGACCCCGGCGGCAGATCCGGGGTCTCCAGGCAATGGGGTTGGGTATGGAGACGGCTTATTCGGTAGCAGCCACGCAGTGACCAGCGCCGCTGTAGTAGCCAATGGTGCCCTTGACTTTGACCGTGGACATGGCGCCAAAGGGTGCTGCGCCAGCTACGCGAAAGTCTTTTACGCTCATTGGCTCAATGGCTTTCTCTTGGGGAACTTCGGCCTGGGGTACCCACGAATAGGGGAGACGGTATGCACGGTACACCCAGTTCATTGGCAGGCTGATGTGCCCTTTATAGGGGCAGATATATTCCCACACGATTTCATGTTCGGCGGTGACTTCAAATACACGCCCGTCAGATCCTTCACATATCAGCGTATTGCCGTTTGGCAGGCGCTGCGCCGAGCTGATGAAGGGGCTGTAAAAGCGGTAGGCGTCAAGCGGAACAAGGAAACCAGCTTCATGCGGCGTATACTGCCACACAATCTTCATAGCCACAGGGTCTATCTCAAGGATGCGGGAATAATCGCGCTGCGCAGCCTTGACACCACGGGGAGCACCAGGGTTGGGGTTGCCGTATCCGCCCCAGCCGCCGTTGTCATACACCAAAATGTTGCCCTCGCCAGGAAGACCGCGAGGAATCATATGCGCGTGATGCTGGCCGATAATCCAGCCGATGGCTTTTTCCTCGGGGGTGCGGTCATAATCGGGGCCAAGCTGCCAAACAACCTTGCCCGTCTTTTTGTCCAAAATCAGGATGATGTTGGTTTCGCGTCCGTCAATGATAATATTGTCTGGGTGAAAACGGGCATCGCCTGCATCAAACCATTTGTTGGGTCCAAGTGTGGACATGGAGTTAACGTGCATCCAGTCGCCAACGCCTGGGGCATTTTCCATTATGGTGCCCCCACGGAAGTTGGGGTCACGGCACATAGCGTTGCGGGCTGCTTCGGTAAAGCCCATTTCTTCTACATGGTCTGCACAGTTCCATTCCCAAACGATGTCACCGTCCCAGGTAACTTCATAGATGACGTCATCAACAAGCATTTTGTCGCTGATGTAGGGATTGACGGTATTTTTATGGCACAAAACAAGCGTGTTGCCTGAATCAATCTTGGGCTCCTGACCTGGGGCATAGTAGCCTGTGGAGCTGCCTTCACGTTGAAAATCGTGATGCTGGCGCGCCATCCAGCGGCCTTCAGTACCGGGATCTTCTACGAATTCTGCCTTGTCGAATTTCCACACGATATTACCGTCCCAATCAACCTGCACAAGGTCAAGTTGATCTTGCAGTCCGTGCTTGGGATGACGGGTGCCAGTGCTGCCCATGAGCATGCCACCGGGAAACATTTTATTAGGAAAGCCATGCAGATCCTTCCACATACGAACTTCGTGCCCATTCATGCCAATCAGTAAAGCACCGTTATCGGGAGCTTGCAGAATAGTGAAGCCGCTCCATGCTTTTTCCGGATTATAAACTGTAACTCCTGTAGGATAGATAGTCGGATGGCCCATGTAACTCTCCTTTCGGCAAGGTTATTTTTTACACAATCGGGCTTGTTTCTTCCTTTACTGTCGCCAAGCCTTCTCGTGGCTTGCACATTAGCCTTGGCTGTCAGTAAAAATTGTAGTTCGTGCAACAATATTCACAAAAAAAGGGGGGTAACGTTCTTTTATGAACAAGCGCTGACGTTGTTCATGTTACACTCTTACGCATGATAAGTAGTAACTATTTGATTTATTTTAAAATTTGTCATTATAAAGTGGCGCTATACATGCTTCTTATTATGGTTATGGTAGGACTCAAATACAGAATAGAACCTCTTTGCACAGGAGGGAATCATGTCTTTTATAGAATTGTTTAAGCATAATGAATGCTGGGGAAAGGTAGTTAGCGACAAGCCTCGGCGGTGGGGAAAGGGTTGGAGGTTCAGTGATGATCCGCCGCTGATGTACTACCTTCTTAGCGGCAGGGTGCGATTGATGGCTCTGGACGCCAAAGGTAACGAAAAGACATTGTGGTACCTGGGTAATGGCTGCTGCTTTAATGAAACCATACTTTTTGAATCAAGCTCTATGATAAGCCGTTTTCCTGCACGGCGAGTCAGATTTTATCATGAAAGTACAAAGAATTGTTACTTGCATGCATTCTCCAGACAAGATGTTGAAGCCTTGGGTAGGGAAAAACCAGAGCTTTTGCTCAATCTTTGCCAGAGTTATTCCAAAAAGGTCGAGCTATTGGCGAAGCATCTTGTATCACTCAGCATGGAATCGCCCTTGACCAGAGTTTGCAAGTACCTGTCCTCACGAATTGTGCCGGGGTCAAATCCATTACGTGCCCACCGCGACATGTCCTACCGCGAAATGGCGGACTTGTTGGGCATGCACCGTACCTCCATCCACAAGGTGATGCGCCAGTGGCAGGCTGAAGGTATATGGGATTTTGACAGAAACAGTTCGGAAGTGATTATTTTGCAGCCAGACGCTTTTTTTGAAGAAGCCAGCATGTGATGAGAGCAGGCACTGAAAACTGTCACGGATATATTGATGTTTATGGCTTGGCATGTCTCATTCATAACGTGCCACGCCCTTGCAGCAACCTGTCAAAGAAAGATTGAAGCGTGAATTACGCTTCTTCATCTATTGCCGATCAGGAAATCAGGAGTAGAATGGGAACTAAAGCTCAGAGGATTTATTAAAGGTTTCAGTGATCGCTCAATTGACTGGAGTGTTAGCGATATACAGTGAGCGGTACGGAGGGAGGCGAAGTTGGTGGCTTATGTGACTTAGTAACATATTTATTATAATGTTTCAGGTTTTTCATGGGTAAAAACGTTATCAGCCAACGGGGGCCAGATTTTTAGGTCCGATACAGGAAGAGCCAAATAGTTTTCACCTTTCTTGCCGTGAAAAAAGCATTGCGCAAAATAAAAAACTCTTTCCAATAAAGTATGTTATTGAATTAGCTCTAGTATAAGCGCTTTTGGGTTCCCAAGATGCTGGCCTTGCCAAAAAGGTTTTCAGTTTTTTAAAATCGAGAATTTGAAAAAAACTTTCAAATTTTTTCGACTATTATCTGATTGTAATTATTTACTATCTTAATATAAGATATTTTATATAGCAAAAATTATTAGATAACTATCTTATTTGGTTTAATTTTTTTTAGCAGAGCATGAAATATGACCATTTGAATAGGTTTATGTATTTTTATATGAACGTTCAATGAAAAAAATATGCCTATATTTATTAGCATTGTTTATCATTTTTCAGGGTTTTGCAGAGGCTGCTACAAGAGATGGGGCCCAGTTTCGGCCTGAACAAAATACTGAGCTGTTTGATCAGAAATTGCGTCAGCTCGAAGAGCAGCAGCGAAGTAGTTTATTTACATTGCCGCCAGAACAAAAGGCAAAACAGCCCGAGCAGCCTCAGGATGCAGGAGCGCAGTGCATCCTGATTGAAAAAATTTCAGTCTCAGGTGTGACGCTGCTTTCCAATTCCAAGCTAAAATCTATCATTGCCCATTACGAAGGCAAATGCCTGACTCTCGGCGATATCAATACAATACTACAAGAAATCACTAATGCTTATACTGAAGAAGGCTTGGTAAGCTCACGCGCCGTACTTGAGCCACAGGATCTTTCCAGTGGTACTCTGCACATAAAAGTTGTGGAAGGGCGGGTGGAATCCATTGAAATGTCACCTAAATCCACGATGGCCTCAAAACAACTTCTCTCAGTTTTTCCCTTTGTTAAAGGATCTGTTCTGAACCTCCGCGATATTGAGCAAGGTCTGGATCAGATGAATCGTCTGCCGTCAAACCGCGCTACAATGTCTATTGCTCCTGGCACCCAATTGGGCAGCAGTAAAGTTATCATTGATAATATTCAGGAACGCACATGGCGCCCCAGTGTAGGCTTTGACAATCTCGGTCAGGATAACACTGGCCGTTCACAATACACGCTTGGTCTTGAAAAGGATAACTTGATTGGCTGTAACGATCAGGTTTCCTTGTATTATACAGGTGTTGCTCCAGAATTTTTAAATCAGACTGATAACGACCGGGAAGGTTTTAGCGAAAGCGTAACTGGCCTGTTTTCTATCCCTTTTGGGTATTGGCTACTCAGTGGAAGCGCCAGCCGTTTTAATTATTCTACGCAGGTATATGGGCTGAATCAGGCCTATACCAGCAACGGTTCTACTTCAGCCTTGCGGGTAGCCTTGGACAGGGTTGTCTGGCGCGACAATAACAGCAAGTTATCTCTGGGCACGTTTATTCAGTATAGAGACGTTGTGAACCGCTTTGAGGGGGTTCGCCTCACTTCCAGCAGCTATCGGCTGACAACATCGGGGCTTGTGGCCAGCTACGTACGCCGCATGTTGGGTGGGGTGTTAACCATGCAGGCAGAGCAGATATGGGGCCTACCTACTATGTCGTGGAGCGTACCTGGACCTGAAAGTTCAACTACGCCACATACAGCCTTCAGCAAAACAACAGGCAATCTGGGTTGGTATCGCCCATTCCAGATTGGTGAACAGCAATGGTCATTGAATTTGTCCGCATACGGCCAAACCAGTGAGCAAACCATGTACGGTTCGGAACGGCTCTATCTGGGTAGTCCTTACACGGTACGTGGATTCAGAGAAACCCCTGTTGGCGGTGATTGCGGCGGCTATACGCGCAGTGAACTTGCCTGGACAGTGCCGGAAAAATGGCTTGAACCAGTTGGCAGGTCACAGCTTGGCCCAGTGCAGATATTTGGAGCCTATGACTACGGCGGGATTACGCGGGATTCCAAAGATCCTTATGAGTGGGGCGAGTTGCAAGGAGTGGCGCTGGGTGTCCGCACAAGTGGTCCGCTTGCTATACAGGCCACATGGTCCACACCGCTTTCCGCCCCGAGCTATGTCAAGGACAGAGACAGTGTTTGGTATCTGACCGTGCGGTATACTTTTTAAAAGAAACCGGGATAGCAAAATGAAATTTCAGCGAAAAATTAATACGGTTTTGTGTGCTGTACTGTCCGCCCAGCTCATTTTATCACCTGTTATGGCATCCATTGTTTTTGCCAATGGCGTGACGCCAGACCCCAATGCCCCTGCCAACAAACGTCCTTCTATAGATACTGCTTCCAATGGTGTGCCGCTGGTCAACATTACAGCGCCAAACAGTTCAGGGCTTTCACACAATCAGTATCATGATTTTAATGTTAAAAATCAGGGTTTGATCCTGAACAACAGTCATGATGCCACTAACACGCAACTTGGTGGCGTCATAGCTGGCAACCCCAATTTTAACGGCAACATCGGGGCCGAAGCTAGGGTAATTCTGAATGAAGTTACCAGTGCCAACCGCTCGCGGATTGAGGGCTATATTGAAGTAGGCGGGCGCGCAGCCGATGTAATTTTAGCCAACCCCAATGGTATAACCGTCAATGGCGGTGGCTTTATCAACGCGCCGCGCGCAACTCTCAGTACGGGGGTGCCACAGGTTGATTCCTCTGGTGCTCTTGTTGGTCATGATGTCCGCCAAGGGGATATTCACATCGAAGGCACGGGCATCAATGCCGATAATACGGACGCATTTACCCTGCTAGCCCGGACGGCTCAGGTCGAAGCTCAGGTACGTGGCAAAAACGTCTCCATTGTGAGCGGTAAAAATCGCGTAGGCACTGACGGCACCGTCACTCCATACGATGAGGGAACAACGCCGGATACTCCTGCTGTGGGCATTGACTCTTCAGCGCTGGGAGGCATGTATGCCAACCGTATAACTCTCATAGCCACTGAAAAGGGCGTGGGCGTGAACCTCGAAGGTGCCGTGCAGAGTACTGATCAGATGGTGATCACTGCTGATGGAAAACTGCGCCTGCGCGAAGCGGCTTCGGGCGGCAATGCTGTGCTCGCTTCAAATGGCACGGTTGAATTGGCAGGCGGGAGTGTTACCACGGAAAAAGATTTGAATGTCTCAGCAGATGCCATCCATCTGAAAAAGGGTACAAGCGGCACTGGAACGCCAGAAGAAAAATCTTCATTACTTTACGCGAAAGGCGATATGACACTGGCGACCAAAGGGCTGGTCAACAATGAGCAAAGTGACATTCGTTCTGAGGGAAACCTGCTGATTACCAGTGCAGACGGTCAAGTAGCTAATACCTTACGCAATGCTTCTGGCACCGTTTCCTCCGGTAAAGATCTCAGCATCATCGCAAAATCTGTGGATAATGTGCGTATGGGTTCGTCAGGGCAGGAGCGCGCCGCACTTATCTATGCTTCGGCAGATATGGTGATTGCCACTGCCTTGCAACTTAACAATGAATTGAGTGATATAAGGGCTGAAGGCAATCTGCATGTTCTCAGCGTCAGTAATCAAAATAACAATACTGTCCGTAATGCTTCCGGCACCATTTCAACCGGTGAAAATCTTATCATCAGTGCAAAATCTGTAGATAATGTACGTTCTTTGTCAGGCCAGGAGCGCGCTGCACTCATCCATGCCTCGGCAGTCATGACCATAGCAACAGCACAGCTGCTCAATAATGAATTGAGCGAAATCAGGGCTGAGGACAACCTGAACATACTTAGCGCCGATGCCCTGGGCAATAACAGCGTGCGCAATGCTTCTGGCACTATATCTTCTGGAAAAAGCATTACCATCGTGGCGAAAACTTTGGATAACATACGCCTGAGTATAAACATTTCGCGTGATGCACAGCATACGTCTGGGCAGCACTGGGATAAGAACATCGGTTGGGGGGATGGAGACGAACGGTGGTGGGAAAGCCATACATTGAATGTTTACCGTGATTATTTTGTCAGTGCCACGGCGGCTTCGGTCATTATGGCTGACAATAACATCAGTATTGAAGCAGATACGATTTTGAATTCTGCCAGTCATATGGCCGCTGGAAAGGAATTACAGATTTTCGCAAGGTCGAGCCTGCGCAATCAAAGTTACGCTGTTTACGAGAACAGCTACGACCACGTTTCATATTGTCATGATGATGAAGATGGCGACCTGGACCATTACGCTCCAGAGGGTAATTTTGTATCTCGTTCTGTTCTGACGCCTTTTACGGCCTCACTCACAGGTGAAATCGTAAAAATTACAGGTGTGAGCATACAAAATCTGGCTGACCGTGATTACGCCTCTCCATTAACAGGCAATAATCCTGCCGAAATTCCCCAAACCAGCAAGCCTGGCTCAGTCGCAGAGGCCATTCAAACCTTGGGCAGCAGTTCTATGTTTCAGTATGTGGCTTCACCTGGCCACCACTATCTTATTGAAACAAACCCGCTGCTCACGAAGCTCGGCAATTTTTATGGATCAGACTACTTTTTGAGCCGTATTGGTTTGAATATGGACCATCAGCAGGTCGTCCTGCTTGGTGATGCCTACTATGAAAATCGGCTCATTCAGCAACAGATTATGGAAAGTACAGGGCAACGCTTTCTTCAGGGCTACAGCACGGATGCGGATCAGATGCGTGGTCTTATGGATGCTGCTGTGGCCCAGTCTGCGGGGCTTAATCTTACAGCTGGTGTAGAGT
>NZ_JASGDK010000181.1:0-11881 GCF_047607245.1 Desulfovibrio sp. | reverse complement strand
TACAAATTTTCCACTTTTTATCATGGTTGATGAACTTGACCGTTGCCGGCCAGACTATGCCATTGAGCTTCTTGAGCGCATAAAACACCTTTTTGATGTGCCCAATGTTGTTTTTCTTTTAGCCATTGATGGGGAGCAGTTACTGCAACAGGTTGAGCATACCTTTGGTTTAAAACCTTCATTTTGCGTAGTTGGCGAACACAGCTCACAAACAAACAGCAATCAGTCTCAGTCTGGAAACCCTAGGGCTGACACCCGTCTTAATTATCTAGGTAAATTTATAGACATTTTTTATCAGCTCCCAGAGCCGGACAGGCAGGAATTTGTTCGCATGAAGCTCGATAAAATGCCTGAAATGCAAAAGTACTGTAAAAAATTTTCTGATGCGCCTTATTTGAAGCTTGGGCTCGTAAAGGTGCTCACAGCTGATGTGAAGTTATTTGGCAATAAATCATTGCGTGAACTGATACAAAACTTGGAATTATTTTCTGTATTTTTAAGAATGAATGATGATTTGTCTTTTGAAGAAATATTTACTGCATTTCTCATTATTATTGGTAATAACAATAGAATGCTCTTTTCACAGAATGTTTCTTCACATTTGCAAGAGAATGTTTACAGGATCAGCAATATTTCAGGTTCAATAGCTGTTACAGCGAATAATAGTTCATTTTCACTTGGCAATCTTGGATATCAATTCCACCTTAACAAGCCAGAATGCGTGGCTCATTTCTGGATATGCTTATCAATGCTCCATACAGAAAGACACTTGAACGAAACCCCAGCGCTCGTTGAACTTGTTTCAAGGTTAAAAAGTGCTACAGTAGCGGGCTTTGCTTTTGGTGAGGGGAGCCCTGGCTTTATCCCTCCTATGCCCTTAACCGCAATGGACGAGGTTGAAAAATCACTCTTTAAAAAACTGCAACTTCTTGATGATTTTTCACAAGTGATCCCTTCAAACAATCTGGAAGAGCCGAGCACCGTTATACAAAACCCAGCTGTTTATGCTGGGGGGGCAGAATTTGGAAAACTGTCATAATCGCCGATAATCCCCAATAATGGAGGTCTGCATGAAAAGATTTGCCCTGTTGATGTTGGCTATGGCTTTTATGCTTGGTTCTGGGTGCGCGGTACAGCTGCCCACAAACTCCTACACGCCGCAAAACTATGTGCGCACTACCGGCAAGGCAGACATGGGCAATTTTACCTATGTTCCCTATCTGGAGGGCAAGGTGAAAAAGCCCAACCAGATTCAGAACACAGCGGCAGGGCAAATGTTCATTGCTACTGACGTGGCCGATTTTGTCAAACGGGGAACAGCGCTTGAGCTTGAAAAATCGGGTATCCAGCTTGATCCATCCTCGCCTATCCAGCTCAATGCAAACGTGCTTGAGTTCAAGGCAGATGATCTGGGCTATTCCGTTGATTGGGTCTACCGCATTCAGTACATCATCGTGAACAAGGCAGACAATGCCACAGTGTTTGACAAAACATTTGCTCCGGCGCCCAAAAAGGGTGGCAAATTTGGCAATCCCATTGATTACGCCAACGTGGTCAGCGACATGATTCTTGCCGGATACGACCTCTTTATTCGCGATGCAGATGCAAAACGTATTCTTGAGCAAAACGCTTTACCACCAGTGCCTCCCTTGTCCACAAAGGCGCAGAAGTGAGGCAGTTGACAAGCTTGTAATTCTTTGGGTAGCGTGTCTGCAACGGTGCTAGAAACACCATCAAGGCGGACACGCCAACCCGAAAATTGGCCTTTTTTTGAGCCCAAATTCTGGGCCGTACCCTGCCATTTGCCGGGTGTGGGCGAACTACAATACCCCTTTGGGGAAACTAGCCCGCAGCGCCTTGAGCTGTTTCTAGCGCCCGGCAATCTCCGCTGGGGGGATTGCCATGTGAACCTAGAAAGTTCTCAAGGAGCCCCGCCATGTCAGTTATGCAATCTCCCTTGCCGCCTGTTTCTCTTGAACAATTCCATGCCCGTTTTTTGAACTGCCTTGATACAGTGGCCCTGTTGCAGGACTACGCCTTGCTGACCGCCGGAAACAGCAGTGAAATGGGCCGCATGTACGCCGCCCTTGGCCTGCTGCGCGACAGCATGAACAGCCTGACCGAAACGGCAGAGCCGACCGCGCTTGCGCTGCTGGTCACGGGCGAGGTGCGCCATGTCAACTAGCTGCATACCCTTTGCCTTTGACAGCGCCCTGTTGCGCGTGGTGCTGGATGATGCGGGAGAGCCGTGGTTTTGCGCCAAGGATGTGGCCCTTGCCCTGGGCTATCAGTGGAACGGATTCAAGAATGTCCAGCATGTGCCCGAAGAGTGGAGGATGGTGGAATCCGTTTCCACCAGCTTCGGAACAAAGGAAACTTGGTTCCTTTCCGAGCAGGGTCTGTATTTTTTTCTGGGTCGGTCAGACAAACCCGGCGCACTTCCTTTCCAGAAGTGGCTGTCCGGGGAAGTGCTGCCCAGCATACGCAAGACAGGCGGCTATACTTTGCCCGCCAGCGGCGCAAGAGAAGCCTTGCCGGAAAATACGCGCCAGCCTTATATGCCTCATATGCCCCATATGCCGGAAATGCTGGCCTTGCGGCCGACCATGCGCCAACGTCTGTGGCGCGACGCCCTGCAGACGGCCCGGCTTGATGAGGGCGACAGCACTGCGGCTATGGCCTGGTTTCGCATCCTGTGCCGTATGGTGGCTGCCACGCCACCCGCGCCGCTTCCAGCCAAAGACAAGGTGGCCCAGTTTGTGGCTGAATGCTGCCAGCGGGCCGAGGGCAGCCGTGTGAGCGCGGCGGAACTGTATGCCGCCTTTGTGCGCTGGCACAGGGGAAAAAGTGGCGACACGCCGGGCAAGCGCGCTTTCGGTACGGTGATGCAGGACTTTGCCCATAGCCGCCGCTCCAACGGCAGCCACTATGAGGGGTTGAGGCTCAAAATGCACTAGCCGTGAGCGGTCCCCCGGCGCTGTCATTTCAGCCATGTATAAAAACGCCGTCCCGCAGCCCAAAAAAGAAAGGCTGTGGGGCGGCAAAGCTTCCTTTATAATTCCCAACTAACCGCACGAGGCAACGTGAAGGCATCCTTGGATATGATCACCTTTCAAAATGTCCCTGAAATAATGCAGACCTTTGGCAATTTTCTGGGTTGCACATATGTGCGGCAAATTTTATGCTGCTAAACAAACCAGCCAGCAATTTCGTCACAGCACTTCACTTGAGGTTCACATGCTAAAAAATATTCATATAAAAAAATTTAAATGCCTTGAAGATGAAAAGCTTGAATTTGGCCAACTGACTATTCTGGCTGGTAAAAATAGCTCGGGTAAATCAACTGTACTTCAGTCTATTTTGATTGCTGCAAGAAACTGCAATCCTAAAAATAAAGAGCGTATGTATAATGCGGTAAGTAAGTATCAAGATATTCCTTTTCAATTTGACTTATCAGATGAAACAGAAACGTATACATGCTCAAATAGTAACTTTGATAATATGCATGAAGAAAATTTAGAGTTTGAAGAGAGTTTGTATTATTTATCTAGTAATCGTATCGGAATAGAAGATTTATCAAGATTTTCTAGAGAATATAAAGTTGGTGATAGAGGAGAATTTTTGTTTGGGGCATACCTAATAAGACTTGCTCAAAAAGTTAACTTTGAACCCACCTTCGAAGACTGCGATTACTTGTTTGGTTTATGCCAGAATGATCACATGTTTAATGAAACTATTAACGCCGTAATCAATCTTCAGAACTTTCTTGAGCCAGAGAATAAACTCGTAAGACTTAAGGTGTTTGACTCTTTACGCAAACTTTTTTTTGACAAAAAACTTCGCAATGACCTTTCAGAAGAAATAAAGAGTCAGCTTGGTGTAATTCTTACCACGCCAGTTGCTGTAAACTGCTGGCAATCATATATTACTGAATCGAGAAATTCATTTTTAGCTGAGATTGTAACGGGAGATGTGTGTAAAACTTTTTTCCAGCAAAAAGAGCTTGGGGAAGTCAACCCCTTCAATGTGGGAACAGGCATGAGCTTTTTGGTAAAAGTTTTGATATTATGCTTTTTGGCAAAGCCTGGCGATGTAGTTATAATTGAAAATCCTGAAATACACCTCCACCCCAAAGCACAATCCCGTTTGGGCGAATTTTTTAGCTTTTTGGCCAGTAAAAAAATACAGCTTATTATTGAAACACACTGTGAACATCTGATAAACAGCCTTCGCTATCAGGTTTACAAAAAGAAAATTTCCAAGGATGACATTGTCATTCACTACAAAGAAGATGAAAATACACAATTTCAAAAAATACGTATTGGTAATGACGGTTACTATATAGATGACAACGGTAAAAAAATATCTTTTCCCGGTGGCTTTTTTGACGTGAGCGTCCAACAGTTGATGGAGCTTGGCCTGTGAGTAGCACACACAAACTTGTTCTATCTGACAGCCTCTTTACAGTATTTGAAAAATTTCGCCTTAATGGCGTAGATACATCTATTGATAAGGATGTCTATTTCAACCTTTTCTCAAGAATAAAACTTCCACATCTTACAAATGCTCAACAAATAGTGAGATGTAAAGACCATCTGCCTAAAGAAGTGGTAGATGACTTGCTTCCGCGTTATCTTAGTATAGCTATAAAAGATGAAACTCTAGAAGATCTTTCGCTTAAAACTGTGCATCGAGTTATTCTCTCTGACAACAAAGATCAAGTCCCACACGCCAACATAAATACAGCAAAACTCAATACACATTATGCGATGACTTGCAGAACTGGAGAGTCTAGGGATGAGATGATAAGACATATAAAACATCTATGTTGTAATTCAAAAAGTATCAGCTTGATTGATAAATACCTTTATAGTGCCATTGAAAGAGAAGTTTGCCGATTTGAAGAAATTTTGCCAGACAGTGGAACTGAAATTCTCTGTTATGCAGAGCGCTGTGTCTTCTCTAAACATAAGGCCAAGAAAAGCAAAACGACTCGGGCACAATTTAGAAAAAATTTTTCTGCACTGCAAAAATATTTTACCGGTCTTGGTATACTGCAAAAATTTAGAATTAAAACAAAAAGTTATTCAAACATTCACGATAGATATATGCTAATCGACTGTGGTAGCTATAAATATAAAATAATCTTGTCGAGTGGGTTTGACCACCTCTTTACTACAGAAAAAGAAATTACCTGTATTTTTCAAGAATGCTCTAATTTTGACATTTAACGCTGTTTCAACACTAAAAATATTTTGTACCATTAGTTCCCTTTAGTTCCTTCTGTTCCCCGTTCGGGGCTGCCATGCTAATTTCGTCATGATATTAGCATGGCATGTCTATTTGGAAGCACGAAGAACTCCTTCAGCTTATTGCCCTGTGGAAGGCCGCCTATAAAGCGGCCTCTGCGGGGCAATCCTATACCATCGACGGGCGCACCCTTACGCGGCAGAACGTGTCTGAAATCCGTGCCCAGCTTTCATACCTTGAACGCCAGCTTGCGCCCTCAACTCTGGGAGCGGTCTGAAACGTATAACATGCAGGACGGTGCGCTGATGAGCGGTCTTGTTGACGTAACAGGCCGTCCCATATCTACGGCCCATTTTGTGCCCGGTGCGTCTCGTGATGCCGGGGCCTTCCGTGACCCGATTTCCGGCTGGCGCGGCCCGCAGGTTTCCAGTCATGAGGCTGCCGCGCGTGAGGGGGCTGTCATGCAGCGTCGGGCTGGCGAGTTTGTTGGCTCTTCATTTTGCTCACAGCCTCCGTGCCAGCGAAGGACATTCCGAAGGCCTGCCCTTAAGCAGTAGCTCCTAAGAATGTTAGGACTTGCCGATCACGCAGGGCGTACGCCACGCACAACGCAGCCAACAACAATCAACCGTAAGCACGGTCCGTGCAAGGGGTAGGGCGCCCTGGCCAAGTGTTCAGGCGTCTTCATGGCCAGGGATTTTTTTATCTTCACTTAATTTTTATACTTGTTTTTTACATTTTATTCATATAAAAGCAATAAACAAATCTGTACTTCATAGGAGTAAAAATGCTCAACCCTGCTGATCTGGACCCACTGCTTTTTGAAAAACTTAAAGAAGAGATTGTTCCGCTCCTGCTTGATTCAGGATCTGACGCAATCACGGTGTATGAAGTTGGCATTACCCCGGAGGGAGATCTCAACTACACGAACTACATAGTCGGTTGTGCTTTCTGGGAGGGCTCCTTCCGGAGGGTGGCGCGACTTTGTCGAAGCGGAAAATCTTTCTTCAAATGCAGAATCTACTCAAACATTCTTGAGCTTTCTGCTAGTATTTCTGGCCAATATATAAGATTTTTTATGGCCAGAGTTGATAAAAATACTCGTCGGCCGCGGTCCGCAAAAGGTATTAAAAAACTTTTGCGATCTCCAATAACACAGAATCAATGCTTCTTATCTGAGCAGCTTAAGCAATCTGCCGTAAGCCAGGGTGAGTACACCATTGGTGTTGATCTGGACGAAGACAATGGCATTGGAAAAATCACATTTGATATACTTGTGCCAGCTGGTGCGCGATCCTGCCAAGCCCTTACGGTTGCAACGCTGTATGACAGTGAAGAAGAGCCACTTGCGGCACCAGTTCCGGAGGCTCCCCGCAAACCCAAGGTTCACAGGGATGTTGCCCAACACTTGGCAAAAACCGAGTTGCGTGATACAAAATCGCCCCCTGAGCAGATAGAGAAAAAACAGGCCATACGGCAGGGCGTTGAACAGCCTGACCAAGCGGCAATAAAATGATTATCTGAGTGAGGTTTACTCCTCACCCACGTGTGACCCCTGTCGCAGGGCATTGGAGGCAGAGCCATGACTACAGGGAAATCTCTTCATTACTACTTTCAACATCTGGATCCAGCGCGCATAAGCCTGGCGCGTGAGCGAATGGGGCTTACAAAAAAGCGCCTTGCTGAATTGCTGGATAAAAAACCCAGTTCCGTCTCGCAATATGAGTCGGGTAAATGTGGCCTTTCATTTGAGACGTTTGAAAAGCTTGTTGAAGTTCTTGAGGTGCCCGCAGTTTATTTAACCTCGATTATTTCGGCTGCGCCTACCTTGCGGATGGAAGCTTGTCATTTCAGGGCCAATCGCTCTGTAACGCAAACAGACAGGTATAGGGCTGCCCGGTTCGCCCAAGACGTGCTGGCACTGTATGATGTTTTGGAGCAGCGTGGCATTGTTTTTCCTGAAGTGGGATTTGAGCCGCACACCGGTGCAAGGCCATCTGAGCGTCAGCTTGAGTTGTACGCAGTAGAGATCAGAAAGGCCCTGGGCCTTGGGCTCGGTCCTATTTTGAATATGGCCGAATTGCTTGAATCCATCGGTGTGCGCATTGTTTTGCTTCCAACAGAATGCGCAGTGCTGGACGCCTTTGCAACCTGGGTGAATGAGCGCCCCTGCGTCATGATTGCTGGCGATTCGCCTGCAAGCCGCATGCAATTTGACTATGCTCACGAATTTGCTCACCTGCTGCTGGATGAAAACAATCCATCAGGAGACGTATTGATTGAACGCGGCGCAAACAGGTTTGCTTCCGCCTTTCTCATGCCACAGGTGACATTCATGTCTGACTGTCCCAATCGCTATAGCTGCAGTCAGTTTTTGTCTGTAAAAAAATACTGGCACGTTTCCATGAAGGCTGCGATCTATCGGGCAAAACAACTTGGCGTGATGTCTGAACGGCAATACACGAATGCTTTTATCAGCATGGCACGGCAAGAGATCAACAAGAATGAACCGGGAGAGTTTACCCCTCCCTTGCCTTCGCTTCTTGAAGATGCCCTAGGCCTGCTTGTTGGTGAAGTAACACTGGATAAACTTGCCGATGAGATAGGCCTTACAGAAGAGCAGCTTGTATCTCTGCTGACAATTCAGAAAATTTCGCCAGAAATGATTGAAAAATTGAGGCCTGTGCAGCAAAAAGCACGGGTGCTTCAGTTTGTAAAAAAATAGCTGACCAGCATATATCAAATAACAAAAGTCCTATCGGAAACGGTAGGACTTTTTGTTTTGTACGTGTTTACGAAACAATTGAAGCTACTGCATCGGCCCCCTTAACTCTCGCCAGGGGCAGTGCGCGGCATGCGGGCAGCGATTCTCTGAGGGGTTTCTTCCTCAGGCTTCATTCCCAATTGATCGCGTAACTCATGAACGTTGTGCTCCGCAGCAACGAGCTGCGCGCGCAGGCGTTCCAATTCAGCGTTCAACGGGCTTGGCATGAGCATCGGTGCAGAGGCGCTGTGTTCGTGTTTTCCATACTGTATCCAACCCGGATTGGGTCCATAATGCAGCCAAAAATGGTGTAACCATGCGTCAGGAATGGACGCGAGTGGTTCAGGTATGTCGCTTTCTTTCGCCCCTTGGTCTCGCCATTCGGCTAACGCCTGCCGGGCCGCAAAATACCGCGACAACCAAGGGCGAATTTCCGAATAATCCACACCAAAAACCAGTTGCAGTTGTAGGGCGTCATGCGTGTTGATGCCTGTTAGTGCGGCAATGCGGGCAAGAGCGTCATCAGGGCAAGCTGTAAGCGCAGGTGCTGCTGTGGCGTTGTCAGCATCTGTTTTAAGCATTGGCTCTTCACCAAAATAGAGCCATTCGCGCCTGAGGTCAGGGCGCAGCGCAGAGATTTTTTCCAAGTGCGGCCAAAGGTTGTCTTGACGCTTAGCATTAAGCCACGCGCTGAAAGTACTTTGTGGAATATCTAAAGCTTCCGCTAAGGCTTTATCAGAGCCAAAACTGTGCTTTGAAATTTTTCTTATCCTTTCAAATAATTTCATAATTTCATTTTCTAGGATTATAATTTTATTTTTTAGGTTTTAGCTTTTGACATAATCCTAAAATCTAGGTATTCAGATGCCAACAGCTAAGTATACTTGAATGACAACCTAATATCTAAACCCAATAGCAGGGATGAAAAATCATGGCAACCGACTTACATAGCCGCCTTTTTGAGCTGCGCCAATGGATGGTTGAGCATGACGTTACCTACAGGTTTCTCGCTCCGCACTTGGATGTTTCTGAGCAGTGTGTGCAAAAGATGCTCAGAAACGCGACCATCCCCATAAGGCACCACCGGGTGCTTGTATCTTTGGGCTTTCCTGTTGACTTGCTGCCCAAGGGCAAAGACAGAAAACCCGGCCCGCGTACTAAAATACCCAATCTCCCCGGGATGTGCCAGCAGGAACGGAGAGCCATAGGCGCGTAGGTGTTATCTTATGTATCGTTTTTTTGCGTCCTGTACCACGCTAATCTAATGAGGCTCTTAGCATGTCTAGCCGAACCTCAAAAAGCAAATCATCATCCAATACACTGTCTTTGCTTGCTATCGTCAAGACAGAACAGGAGCGGCAAGGCTCTGTGCCCGTCTTTGGCGTTCAGGCAAGCTGGTTGTGCTTTGGTTCCGGCCTCGCTGCCCGCCTGCTCAAGAATTGGGAAAGCGGCAAGCACTCTCTGGACGTTCTGCAAATTTCTGACGTGGCTTACCTGTACCGCCTGTATAGCGCGAACGCGCCGGGTGCTCCTGCTGCCCTCATATGCCCGGCCTTGGGCATTGATACTACAGGAGATTTTTTAACGCTGTTGTCTCTTTTGAACGAGAGAGCGCAAGCAGATGCCGAATTACGTATGGGTAAAAAATACTCAAGAGGTAATCCCCGGCTGCAGGGTGTCAGCGATGTAGTGCAAACCACCGCTTGGCAGGGGGAAACGCGCCCCTTGCTTACCACAGGAGAGAAGTCGTGAAGGATTCCACACTGGTAGAGATCTGTCGGGGCATGACAAAAAATGCCCCCAACGGCTTAAAAGCCGAAATTTTGGCAGGTATTGTAGGCAAAGAGTATCCCGCCCTCATGAGCGAGCTGTCACAGCAACCTGGGCATAAGCTCGGTGCAGAAGTAATGCTGCGGCTCATGAAAGCCAGTGATGGGCGCGCACCCATACACTTCATGGCTCAAGAGCTTGGTGGTGTTTTTGTCGAGCTGTCTCCTTGCGCCATTCCTGCACATGGCCTGACGCGCGGTCTGGTCGAATGCGTGAAAGAATTTGGTGAATTTATGACTCAGGTGGCGCGAGCCCTTGAAGACGGTTCTGTGACGCAGGATGAGCTGCACCGCATAGGCCGTGATGGGCAAGAGGCGCTAACGGCAATTCTCAAGGTTATGGAGTTGGCCCGGATGGCACAACGCGACTAGCCAAAAAAGAACCCCCGGCTGCGCCAACAGCCAGGGGTCAAACTCCCGAAGGAGCAATAGCATGCCGAGAATCTATTTCAACCCTCAGTCCAATGTCAAGCCCGGTTCAGGGGCGCAGCGTCTCAACACCTATTACGTCACCGTCGGCGGGCAGCGTCATGACGTTTCAACGACGCACCGGGGTATCCTCGCAATTTTGCCGCTTCTTATGCCCCGCCACAAACGGCAACATTGCGAGGCGCAAAATGGGTAAGTACTTTTTGCGCGCTGAACGCATGCTCCCTAATTTGTTCACCCCCGCAGACCGTCGCCTGATGGAAGAAGTTCGGGCCAGAGATGAACACCCCTATGCCCGCATTCGCCACTGGCAGGCTCGCCGCCTGCTGACCATCATAGACAAGCTGGCTGCCGAACGCCGCACAGGTGTCGCGTCATGAGCCTGCCTCTCTATCTTGTTCTTGCCTTCACGCTCTTGGCCTTGGCTGTGTACGAACAGGTTCTCCCGTGGCTGCGCCTGAGGCGTATGGCCCGCAAATTTGCCCAAGAACAGAAGGGGCAGCAGTCATGACGGCATACCCATATAATTGCGGCGATCTCCATTGTGCGAACAAGTGCGGCCTCTCAGGTCCACGCAAGAGAAATCTTTGCGCCCTCTGTGACTCATACGCCATGACGGCTCTCAATGGGTGGGCGCGGCGTCAGGCTCACTCTGATGGGCCTCACGCCCCGTGGAGCATTGCCTATGCGTCCGTTGATGCCTTGGGCGCATTTTCCGAAAACGACCACACTACATATCTTTTCTTCCGCGCTCTGCATCACGTTACCTGCGCTCAGTATAACCGTACATTTGGAGCCGTGGTCAAGCACATGCGCGGTCTGATTGAAATTACTCCGGGCATGAACCGGCAAACAATTTTCCTCGGTAAAGAATGGGAGGCACAACGCAAGTGCCGTCTTTGGTGCGGGCGCAAACAGCCTGCGGACTGCGCTAGCTCGTGCGCCATCGCGCGGGAATACTTGTTGGATGTTTATCGGCTCGGCTCTCAGACAGGCTTGGATCACGCGCAAAAAATAATTGACACATTTGGAGGTATGTCGGGGTTGTCCCGCTGCAGTGCGTTCAATGTTGTTGACGATATTTTCGGCCTCAATCCATCGGCATGCGCGGCTCTTGGTCAGCACACCCGCAAAGTTGTGGATGGGATGGAAATATCACTCATGGCGCGAGTGGAAAAAATGCTGCAGGACCGAGCATCCTGGGGGCACTCCGTAGCTAGCCCGGTTGGCCTTACCCCGGGTAATCAGGAGAGACTCCAATGACTGCCAACGACCTTTTCAAGGTTTTTACCGTATCGTCCTATCGCAATTTGCATGCCGTGAAGCTGTTCCATCTCGAATTGCGTCTGATGCCCGGCGTGACCGCGATTGACTGGACTCAGTTCGCCCCAAGACTTTCCATGCCGCTAGATGATCGGCGCAGGAAAATGGACGTAGGGGAAACCTGCCTCATCTCAGAATTTTGTGAAAAGGCCTGCGCCACTGCTGACCTCGTTGTCTATTACGGAGAATCCGGCAAGGACTCCGCGGTACTGGTGGGCATGGCCAAAGCCATTGGCATACCTATCCTGGGGCTTCCCGGCCCTCTTGAAAAAGAAGGGCTGATACT
>NZ_JASGDK010000180.1:0-6569 GCF_047607245.1 Desulfovibrio sp. | reverse complement strand
CCCCCCCGAAGCACCCCCTATTCTACCCCGACCAAAAAGTATTTTTTCGGGGTCGGCTGCGCGCGAACCTCGCCGACGTGTCAGCTTCGGTTCTTTATGACGCCGCCCCCGGCAATAGCTTGCGCTTCGCCTGAGAACCTGCTGTATCCGAATCAAATTGCTTACGCAGTTGCACCCGCTGACTTTGAACATGTTGAGATTAACGATGGGGTGTGCTTCTCTGCTCATCACAACTATACCAAGAATCATCCAACTTCCTTTTACATTTGAGAACGGATGATAGCATTGTACTGCGCGGCTCCTTGCATCACTGAGCGGTTCACACTTCTGCCTCACTGATCCGCCTCAAAACAATTAGATGCCTCTAAGCTTTCATTCAACGAGAAAGCACACGATGGTATTGCGTGGCGCGAAGGGAGATCACCGAGAGAAGCGAGGAAGCTCCCGCAGCAAATGCCGCGCAGCCCTCGCCCCGTGACGGGATATGGAAAGCCCAAGGGGTGATCCGGGGGGAGTACAGAGAGGGCCTCGGAGGGGCGCAGCCCCTAACAGGCCCCTTCTGCCGCCCGCCGCGCAGGCGGTCCAAATGAGATACCTAACGTAAACTACAGTAAAAATGCGCATTCACGCCGCGAAAACGTGCTTTGCGGTTACGTTAGCCCTCCCAAAATGTCCCATGGTGATATAGATACTCCCGCTCTGAGCAGAAAATCCTTATCTTTCCACATAAGAAGGCCCCGCTTGACAGCGGGGCCTTCTACATTATTTCATCGGGCTATGCCAATTCTCAACCATTGGCGCTCAAGCTGGCAATAAGCTTTTCCAGTTCACCCGCCTGCTTGGACAGGTCAGCGATGGCAATGGTGCACTGCGCCATACCCTGATCGGTGTCGGCAGCGATACTGCTGATGGAGCTGATGGCCTTATTGATTTCCTCTGACGTGGCAGACTGCTCCTCAGCCGCAGTGGCGATGGAGTGCACCTGATCCCCGGCAGCTTCCACCATACGCACTACCTGGGCGATAGCTTCGCCCGAACGTTGCGCCAGATCGGTCGCCTCGCTTACGCGCTGCACGGCAGCTTCCATTTGCGTTACGGCATCCTTGGTGCCGTCCTGAATACCGCCGACCGCGTGGCGCACTTCAGTAGTGGCTTGAGCGGTTTTTTCCGCCAGCTTGCGCACTTCGTCCGCCACCACGGCAAACCCGCGCCCGGCCTCGCCCGCACGGGCGGCCTCAATGGCGGCGTTAAGCGCAAGCAGGTTTGTCTGGTCGGCGATGTCAGAAATAACGCCCATAACGGCCCCAATGCCCCGGGCCTGTTCGCCAAGATTGTCCATAATACTGGTCAGGCGCGAAGCTTCGTCGTGGATGGACTGCACCGCAGCCGTTACTTCGGCCACCAGATGTGCGCCGCTTTGCGCTTCCTGCTTGGCGGCGTCTGCGCTTTGTGATGTGGCGGCAGCGTTTTGCGCCACTTCCATAATGGTGGCGTTCATTTCTTCCACGGCCGTGGCCGTTTGGTACACGCGGGAACTTTGCTCGCGCGCGCCCTGACTGGAATGCTCAATCTGTTCTGAAAGCTGCTTGGACGCGTCGGCCATATGCTCCACCACCTGTGAAGCCTCTACGGCCGCCTTGGCTATGGCTGCATTCTGGTCTTCAATACGGCTTTTCTGGGTATATATCTCCGTAAGATCATTCCAGAAAGCTATGGAACCCAGCAGAGTGCCATCAAGATTGTAGAAAGGAGTGGTGTGCACGTCGATGCGCAGCTTGCGTCCCGAAACAGTGGTGTAGTCAAACTCGTGCGAAAGAGCCTTACGCTCTTTGATGGCGTGGTCAGACAGGGTTTCACTGCTGGCGTCGTTCTGGAAGAACAGGCCGGAGCGCTGTCCCACATAAGATTCGCGCGGATCGGTCTTTTCCAGCAGGCGGCATATTTCGTCATTGACCCATATCATATTGAAATCAGGCCCCACTATGCCGCAAGGCGTGGGAATGCCGTCCAGCACCCCCTGCGAGAACCCAAGGCGCTTTTTAAGTTCTTCAACCATGCTGTGCAGATATCCGGCGAATGTCGCCATTTCTGCCCTGAACTGGCCGTGCATTTCTGCCTTGAGATCGCCCGCCGCCACCCTGGCGGTAAACTCGGACAAAGCACGCAGAGGCCGAAACAGCAGGCGTTGGTTGATAAGGGTCAGCAGACCAGCCAAAAGCACTATGGCAATCAGCCCCACCCCGCATAACACTGCACGCTGGGTCAGGGCAGGAGCCGCCAGTTCGGCGTCATAGGCGCTCATGCAGACAAACCAGCCCGTAGCCGGAATGGGGGCCACGGTCATAAATTTTTTCTCGCCTTCCCACTGATATTCAATGGTGCCCAACTGAGCTTTCATGGCTTTTTGGACAAAGTCCTGCCCTGAAAGGTCTGTCAGCAGCAATTTTTTATTGGTGCTGTGGGCGATGATGCGGCCCTTGGCATCCAGAGCAAAGCCATAGCCCCGTTGTCCGAGGCGGATGGGGTCAATGGTTTTTGCGGTAAAATCACTCCAGCGGGGGCACACGGCCACAGCGCCCAGCAGGTTGCCGTCAGGGCCATACACGGCCTTGGCCGCCACATACACCAGCACGCCTGCGTCGGTGGTGGCCGTCATGACGCTGCCGCTGAATGCCTGGCTTTTGCCGCCGAAAATGGCTTTGCTGTAATCGCGGTCAAAACGGTCGCCGCCGGTCATGTCCTTGAGGTCGGCGTTCAGGCCCGCAACAATGCGCCCCTTGGTATCAAAAACGAAAAATGACCAGTAGGACGGAAAGGCCTTCACATAGGTATGCAAAAGCTGCTGCACATCCTGCGCGGCGAGGGTTGAGCCATCCAGAGCGTCACGGACAGATTCCTGACCAGCCAGGGCTGAAGCCACATCAACGGACTGTTCGATGTAGTTCTCGGCGGATTGGGCCACAATCCTGCCAGTCTGGTCCAGAGCCTCGCTCTGCACGCCAGACACCATCTGGTAAGAAGATGAAGACACATATACGATCAGAATCGCTATGATGACAAAAATGGATGCCGTTATGGACACTGTGCAGATGGTATTGATGCGAAGCTGTCGCATTGTGCGCCCCCAGACGCTGAGGTGAATCAGGTACCCCGCATGTATGCCAAGCCGAAGGCGTTGACAACTGCTTTTGATACGCAAAATCTAATATTTTCGGCAAACCCGCCGCATGGCGCTTCGCTGCTGTCTGCGATGCACGCACAGGCCGCGCGGATGCCTGCATGCAAAACCGCATAATTTTGCCTGCATATCCGGTGTTCATTTATATCGTTGAACTGCAAAAAAACATTAGCCCCGGTAAAAAATCTCTCCGGCCAGCGCTTTTCGCCCACAGGCAGCGTGGATTTTTATATGGCATTAACTGTAATTTCATGATTATATGGTCTGGCTTGCAAAAATGGACCCAAGGGCCGCATATCAAGGCATAAAACAGGAGGGAGCATGAGTACACATGTAACGTGGGCACTGGTGGGCTTCGGCATCGCCCTACTCTTTATCTGGGTGTACCACATGCTCAAAAAACGCGGTTTTAAATTTTTCTGGTACCACCCGCTTTTTACAGGCCTGTTCCTGCTTTTTGTCCTTTATTTATTGGAACGGATTTTCGCTGACCTGTCAGATTTTGAAGTGCAGGAAAGCTGGAATATGCTGACCTACCTGGGCATTCCCCTGGCTGCAGCAGCCATTTTCTTTCTTTTTCGCAGCTTTAAGACTAAAAAAAGGCAATAGCGCCACCACCGTATTCTTTTTATCGGGCGCAACCCAATGACAACACCACTGAAGAGCAGGGCACCCTGCTCTTCTTTTTTTAGGCATGACACTTGCAAATTGTCGGGATAATGCCCCAACGACACGGCACACGGCAGCCTGAATGAGGGCGCAACCACCGTGCGGCAGGCTCACAGAGACTTTTTTCCCGTTCAACCTGCTGTACCATAAGGAAAAACATAGAGCATACCAGCGCAACATCCCCCCAGACAATTCACCTGTTTTCTGCTTAACGGCTTTGGCGGCAAAATGGGAATAGTAGTCTGCGCCTAATTTTCTACGCTTATGTTGAAACCATAATAGCACAATAACATACCAATTTATAAAATCTTTTCTTTGAACATATAGAAGGGCACTTTTTCTTGCCTGATAATTTTCTACATAAATGTATATATATTTACACTGGGTTTCAAAGCTCTTATAAATGTAAACACTTAATGATTTTAGCTGGTTGTATAACCATTCAGCCTCAAAACCTGCTATTTGCCCACGCCTCAGAGCATCCTAGATTTCTAATTTTTTATTCAATAAAATTAGCTCATTAATTACATTTGTCCGTTTTTTCACAATATTTATCCAGCTGCCCTTAAAGGCACGCTCCTGATTCTTTGCTGCTATCAGCGCTCATTATGGCCACTTCCTACTATTTTGTAACAAACTCAATAGCAAAACTACTGTTGCGTAACTTTTTTTCATGTCAATTTTTAATTAATCATTTATTTTAAGCATGTTACAAAAATGGAACCCTTCTTGCTTATGTGCATTCATGGATCGAAATATTTCAGTCCTGCACGTAAACCACTGGGAGGCTTTCATGAAATTGTTCAAGTTGGCGACTGCTTGTGCTCTGACACTCTTTATGGGGCAGGCGGCCCTTGCGGCGGAACAGCCCATCAAAATCGGCTTCCCTATTCCCCTTACGGGCGAGATCCCCAAGGTCGGCGAAGGTTCCAAGTTTGCAGCTGAAATGCTGAAAGAAGAAATCAACGCCAAGGGCGGCCTTAAGGTCGGTGACAAATATTATCCGCTTGAATTCATCTATGAAGACAATGAATCAAAGCCAGAATCTGCGGTTAACGTCACCCTCAAACTGATTGAACGCGACAAGGTTCACGCCATCGTGGGCCCGCAGTCTTCGCGCCAGGCCGTTCCCGCTGGCGGCGTTGCCAACGACGAAGAAGTCCCCCTGATCACCCCCTGGTCCACCAACCCTGATGCCACCAACGGCCGCCCCTGGGTGTTCCGCGGTGCTTTTCTTGATCCCTTCCAGGCTCCTGTAGCCGTGGATTTTGCCAGCAAGCAGTTTAAAGCCAAAAAGGCCGCAGTACTCTTTGAAGTGTCCAACGACTACTCCAAGGGCCTGGCTGACAACTTTAAGGACGCCTTTGAGAAGGTACACGGCAAGGGTTCCGTGGTTGCTATGGAGTCGCACGGTCCCAAGGATCAGGACTTTTCGGCCCAGCTGACCAAGATCATCGCGGCCAAGCCCGACTTCATTTTTGTGCCCGAGAACTACAGTTTTGCAGCTCTTATCGTGCCGCAGGCGCGTGACCTTGGCTACAAGGGGCCCTTCATGGGTTCTGATGCCTGGGGTTCGGCGGAACTGTTCAACCTTTGCGGCAAAGACTGCGTGGACCAGTACTTCTCCACCCACTACACGGCTGAAGGCGCCACGGGCAAGACCAAGGAATTCATCGACAAGTACAAGGCAAAGTACGGCTATGTGCCTGACGACGTTGCCGCCCTTACCTGGGACTCCATCAACATCGTACTGAAGGCCATTCAGAACGGCGGCAAGATCGACCCCGACCTCAAGAAGCAGCGTACGGTCATTCGCGACAACATGGCCAACCTTGAAAACTTCGACGGCATTACCGGCAGCATGAAGTTCGACGCTAACCACGACCCCATCAAATGCGCTGTTATCGTGCGCGTTACTGACAGTGGAAGCTTCGCCTTCGTTGAATCAGTCTGCCCCAAATAGCCAGACCTGCTGACAAGCCTGGGATGGCAGGCCGTGTGTGCCCGCGGGGGGCGGGTACACACGGCGCACACTGCCTGCGGGTTTTTCCGGCACTGGCCGCGCATATGGGCAAAGGCCCATCCCCTCTGCGTAGCCTGACGCCGAAACAAACCCCAACTGCTGATACCGAATCGGGTGCCCTATGGACTTTTTTTTGCAGCAGATGCTCAACGCACTGCAATGGGGAAGTTTTTACGCGCTTATAGCCTTGGGCTACACCCTGGTGTACGGGGTGCTGCGGCTCATTAACTTTGCCCACGGCGATATTTTCATGGTGGGCGCGTACATTGCCTTTTTTGTTTCAACCTGGCTCATTTCCGGCGACGGCCTTGGGCTGCCGCAACAAACCGTGCTCTGGCTGACCATTCCTCTTACAATGATTCTTACGGCTTTTGTGGGCGTAACCATCGAGCGCGTGGCCTACAGGCCTCTGCGCCGCAAGGGCGCACACCGCCTTTACGTGGTCATCACGGCCCTTATGTGCGGGCTCATTCTTGAAAACGGCAACCTTGCGATTTTAGGCGCCACCAAGCGCAAGCTGCCGGAACTCATTGACAAAACAGTCTACTCCATCGGCCCTCTGGTTATCACCAACCTGAAACTCTGGGTCATCGTGGCGGCTATTCTTGTCTTCATCGCTTTGCAAACCATAGTTACGCGCACCAAGGTGGGCATGGCCATGCGCGCCGTGTCCTGGGACCGCTTCGCCCTGCCCCTTAT